>DVJK01000179.1 GCA_018716795.1 Candidatus Scatomorpha merdipullorum
TCGCCTGGGCCGCGGCGCGACGCTGCTCCACGGCCGGACGGCCCTGCTCGGGCGGAGCTGCGAGGTTATAATCTGCGTCGTGCCCATACGCCTCATGAACGGCATAAAGCGCGCCGCGCTGAGCGCGGACCCCGGCGCGTTCATCACCGTCTGCCCCGTGCGCGACGTCTCCGGCCGCGGCTTCACCCTCGCGGATATCGACCTGCCGCTCGGCGGCGCGGCGGACGGGGCCTGAGCCCCGCGTCCTGCCCGGCAAAAAAGCGGCGCAAAAGCGCCGCTTTTCATGCGTCCGGTTTCAATTGTCCTTCCTGCGGAAGCGGCCGATTATGGGCAGGCGGCTCCGCGCGGCGGAGATGTATGCGCGGGCGAGCTGCTCCATGCTCTCGGCGAAGACCTCGCGCTCGTCCTCATCGCTCAAAAGGTCGCGGGCGGCGGCCAGGGCGGAGCGGACGCGGCGCTCGTTCAAATCGCTCAGCGTCTGCGCGCCGGTGCTCTCAAGCGCGTCGAAGACGGCGTTGATGAGCTCCTGCCTCTGCTCCAGGTCAAGCCTCTCGGCCCAGGAGCGCATCGCCTCGCGGTAGACCCGGCTGCGCAGGGCGAAGCCGGGGCAGCGCACGAAGCGCCGGCCCTTCACCTGCCAGGTAAAGCCGTTGTGCGCGGCCGCGCCGGTCTCGCAGCTCTCGACGATGGCATAGTCCGCGTCGTTCTCGAGCAGCACGCCGACCATGGAGTGCTGCGGCACGAACATGCGTATCTTATCGCGCACGCGCCGGAAGCCCGGCTCGCTTTTCACGGAGCGGCGAAAGCCCGGTCCGTCGAAGTTATAGACATCCAGCAGCCGCTCCTGCAGCTCCTCCGGCGCGCTCATGGCGGCGAATACGGAGAGATTGCCGCCCTTGGAGTGCCCTCCGACGCGCAGCTCACCGTCGAAGCGCCAGCCGGCGCGCGTGAGGTAGGCCGCGGCGTCCAACTGGGCGGGCACAGCGTCGAGCGAGCTCATGTTGAAGTCCTCGCGCCAGGCCGCGAGCGTGTCGTCCGTGCCGCGGAAGGCTATGTACCGCGTGCCGTCCGGCAAAAATGCCGTGAGCGCGCAGAACTGCTCGGCGTTGGCGCCGTCGACGCGGTTTATATAGTCGCCTATGACGAGCCCGGCGAAGCGGCGGCTGGCCAGGAGCTTCTTCGCCATGGTCACCGTGCCCGGCGGGAGCAGGACGCCGAGACGGCGATCCTCCTCGCCGAAGCGCTTGAAATACTCGCCCAGCGCGTCGGCGAAGCCCATTGCCCCGTCCTCCGGCACGATGCCGCTGAAATCCAGGCTGGTGAGCTTGCAGATGATAAGCCCGTCGACCTCGCTGAAGCCGTCGAGGGAGAGGGGCACGTCGCCGCGCCAGTCGAGATAGTCTATGGCGTTGGCCATTACATGTGCTCTATGGCGTGGCGCATATAGGGGTTGTACGCGCGCTCTATGGAAAGGCGCGTGGAGAGGTCGTGGCCGGGGTAGACGTCATAGTCGCCCTCGAGCGCGGCGATGCGCTTGAGGCTCTGAAGCTCGAGCTTCATGTCGCCGCCCGGGAAGTCCGTGCGCCCGCAGGAGCCGCGGAAGAGCGTGTCGCCGGAGAAGATTGCGTCGCCGCAGACCAGCGTGACGCCGCCGGGCGTGTGCCCCGGCGTCTCCATGACCTTGAACTCAAGCGAGCCGACCTTGACCGTGTCGCCCTCGCCGTAGAAGACCGCGCCCTCGGGCGCCTTGAAGCTCCCGAAGCCGGGCACCGAGCCGCCCTCCTCCTTCCGGTTTACGTAGAGCGCCGCGCCGGTCTCCGCGAGGACGTCCTCGAGCGCGCCGATGTGGTCGAAGTGCGCGTGCGTGAGCATGACGGCGGTGCATTTGAGCTTGTTGTCCTCGATATAGCCGAGGATGGTGTTCGCCTCCGCGCCGGGATCTATGACGGCGCATTCGAGCGTGTTTTCGTCGGTTACCACGTAGCAGTTGGTCTCAAAGTGGCCGACGGGAAGGGTTTTGATAAGCATCTTCGAAATCCTCCGTGTTTCAAAGTGAGATTCGCGCTCGGCGCGTTCGCCGCCGGCCTCAGAGCTCGGCGGTGTCGATTAGGATGGTGACGGGGCCGTCGTTCACGCTCTCGACAAGCATCTCCGCGCCGAACTCGCCGGTCTCCACCTTGAAGCCGCGCTCGCGGCAGCCGGCTATGACGCGCTCGTAGAGCGGGACGGCGGTCTCGGGCCGGGCGGCGCGGGTGAAGCCCGGGCGGCGGGATTTGACGTCGGCGTAGAGCGTGAACTGGCTCACAATAAGCAGCTCCGCGCCCGCGTCCTTGGGGTTTACGTTCATCTTGCCCGCCTCGTCCTCGAAGACGCGCAGGCCGCATATCCTGTCGGCAACCTTGTCGGCCTGGGCCTCGCCGTCCTCGGAGCTGACGCCGAGCAGGACGAGGAAGCCCTTCCCTATGCTTCCGACGGTCTCGCCGCCTATGGCGACGGAGGCGGATTTGACTCTGGTGACTACTGCTCTCATGAGCTGGCCCTCCTTATTTCGCTTACGCCCCGGATGCCGCCGAGGCGGTTAATTATGCCCTTCAGCTCGTCCCGGTCATGGACCTCCACGGTGACGACGGCGACGCTCTTGTCGCCTATGTCGCGGGCGGAGAGGCTTCGCACCTTGGCGTTCATGGCGTTGAGCACGGTGGCGATGTCCATGACGAAGCCGCCGCGGGAGGCCGACGTGATGTGCAGCGTCGTGGCGTAGAGGTCGGTGATGCGGTCGGCCCAGCCGACGCGGATCCAGCGGCCGTCGTTCTCCTCCAGCTGGCGCTGGCGCCGGTAGTTCTGGCAGTCGGCCCGGTGGATTGAGACGCCGTTGCCGCGGGTGATGAAGCCGATTATCTCGTCTCCCGGCACAGGAGTGCAGCACTTGGAGAACTTGATAAGGCAGTTGTCCAGGCCCTCGACGAGGATGCCGTGGACGGCCTTCTGCGGGCGGGCGGTGCGCTTTTCGGCCTGCTCGGTTATCTTGTCGAGGACGGTCTTCTTCTCGGGCTTGCGGACGCGCGCGAGCTCGTCCTTGACGCGGTTCACGCTCCTGACCGCGGTCTGGCCGCCGTAGCCTATCGCGGCGAAGAGCTCATCCAGGCTCGGCACCGAGAGCTTCTTGAGTATGTGCGGAAGCACCTCCTCGTCGGTGACGTCGCTCATGACGAGGCCGGCGCGGTGCAGCTCGGCCTCGAACATCTCGCGGCCGCGCTGTATGTTCTCCTCGCGCCGCTCCTTCTTGAACCACTGCTTTATCTTCGTGCGCGCCGAGGAGCTCTTCGCGAGCTGGAGCCAGTCGCGGCTCGGCCCGGGCGCGGACTTCGAGGTGCGGACCTCGACGATGTCGCCGTTCTGGAGCTTGTGGTCGAAGGTGACGATGCGGCCGTTCACGCTCGCGCCCACCATCGCGTTGCCGACGCCGGAGTGTATTGCATAGGCGAAGTCTATGGGCGTGGCCCCGGCGGGCAGGTTTATGACGTCGCCGTTCGGCGTGAAGACGAAGACCTCGTCGGAGAACATGTCTATCTTGAGGTCGTGGACAAACTCGCCCGCGTCCGTCTCCTGCTGCGCCTCGAGCAGGCGGCGCACCCAGGCGAACTTCTCCTCGTCGCCCTCCCTGACGCCCTGCTCGCCGCTCTTATACTTCCAGTGCGCGGCGACGCCGTACTCCGCCGTGAGATGCATGTCCCAGGTGCGTATCTGCACCTCGAAGGGGATGCCCTCGCCGCCTATGACCGTCGTGTGCACGCTCTGATAGCCGTTGGGCTTGGGCGTGGAGACATAGTCCTTGAAGCGGCCCGGCACGGGCTTGTACATGTCGTGGATGAGGCCCAGGGCGTTGTAGCAGTCGGGGATGGAGTCGACAATGACGCGGAAGGCGCAGAGGTCGAAGATACCGTTTATGTCCAGCTGCTGGGCAAACATCTTGCGGTAGATGCTGTAAATATGCTTTATGCGGCCGTAGACCGTGGCCTTGACGCCCTCCTCGGCCATGCGGTCCTCTATCTGCTTCTCCACCTTGGCCATGAACTTGCGCAGCGTGGGCATGCGCGAGCCCAGGGCCTGGGTTATCTCGTTATAGCCCTCGCGGTCGAGGTAGTAGAGCGAGCGGTCCTCCAGCTCCCACTTTATCTTCTGCATACCGAGCCGGTGGGCGATGGGCGCGTATATCTCCATCGTCTCGGCGGACTTTATGAGCTGCTTTTCGCTGCTCTGATAGTCCATGGTGCGCATATTGTGGAGCCTGTCGGCTATCTTTATCAGGATGACGCGGATGTCCTTGGCCATGGCCATGAGCATCTTGCGGAGGTTCTCGGCCTGCTCCTCCTCGTGGCTGGTCCACTGGACGCGGGTGAGCTTGGTGACGCCCTCGACTATGTCCGCGACGGAGGAGCCGAAGCGGCGCTTGACCTCCTCGTGGGTTATGGGCGTGTCCTCTATGACGTCGTGCAGCAGCGCGGCGACGACGCTGTCCTCGTCGAGGCCCTGCTCGGCGATTATCTCCGCCGTGGCCAGGCAGTGCGTGACGTAGGGCGAGCCGTCGCGGCGCTTCTGGCTCGAATGCGCCGCCGCGGCGTACTCGTAGGCCGAGCGGACGCGGGCCATGTCCATCGGTATGCTGCCGGAGCGGAGCCTGGCCTCGAGCTTTTCCCAGCCCTTCTCGGGGTCGAGCGGCGTCTCATCCCGGCGCCCGGGCCCGCCCACGGGTATGGGCGCCCAGTCGATGTCGTCGCCGTATTCCCGCGCCTGGGCCACCTCGCGGCGCACGTCGGCCTCCAGGTCGCTCACGGCGGCGCGCTCCGCCTCCGCCTCGCTCATGGCTCTCCGCCTGTCCTCCGCGGCCGGCCCGTCCGCCTCCGGCGTCGGGGTTCTAATTTCCTCGGTCATGTCTCCGCCTCCTCTCTCTGTACTGCTCCCGGCGGCGGCGCAGCTCCCGCATGACGGGGCTGGCCTCCAGGTTGGCCTTGCCCTCGCGTTCGAGGGCGGATATGCTGAGCTCTCCGCCGGAGCGCTCCAGCGCGGCCAGGCCCTCCTCGGACATGGCCCTCAGGCACACGGCCGTCTTGGCGGGCGCAAGCCCCTCGGGGCCCCAGCCGGAGGAGAGGTCGCACTCGGCGCGGCCTCCCGCGCGCTCCAGCCAGCGCCAGACGCGGACGAAATCGCGCCGCTCGGGGTATATGTCCTCGCACTCCCAGGCGCAGGGCAGGCCGCCGGAGAGAATCTCCTCGCACTCGCCGCGCGTGTCCGCCCGGCGCAGGCCGGACAGCACCAGCTGGACGCTCCTGCGGCCGTGGAAGTCGTTTATCTGCGGATAGAAGGCCGCGTCGACCCTGTCGCCCTCGCGCGCGCCAAGCTCCTCGGCCCGGGTGCCGAACATGACGCAGTCGAAGAGCTCGCCCGCCTTGGCGAGGCGCAGCTTGACGTGATTCCCGCCGCCTATGGGCGTCACCCGCTCGAGGTATACGTCCGTCAGGCAGATGACAGGCTGTGGATTCCCCGTGCCGTAGGGCTCGAGCAGCTCGAGGGATTTCACGCAGTCCATGCTCAAAAGCGCGGGATCGTCCACGCGCAGCTCGCACTCGAGCGCGGGCTGCTCCGGCGCGGGGCAGCGCTTATAATACTCCGCAAGCTCGGCGCGGAAGGCGTCTATCCTGTCGCGGCGGATGGTCAGGCCCGCGGCCAGGGCGTGCCCGCCGAAGCCCTCCAGGCTGTCACGGCAGGCGGAGAGCGCGTCGAAGAGGTTGAAGCCGCCGTAGCTGCGGCAGGAGCCCTTGCCGTGCTCGCCGTCGACGCAGATCATGACGCAGGGCAGGCCGAACTCCTCGGCGAGGCGGCTGGCGGCGATGCCTATCACGCCCTGGTGCCAGCCCTCGCTGGCCAGGACGATGGGGCCCTCGGGCGGGTTGCGGCGCAGGTATTCGCGCGCCTGCGTCCAGATGCCGTGCTCAAGCTCCTGCCGCTCGTGATTCATGCGGCAGAGCTCGCGCGCAAGCGGCAGGGCCTCCTCGCAGGAGCCGGCCAGCAGCAGCTTCGCCGCGAGCGCGGCGTTGCCGAGGCGGCCCGCGGCGTTTATGCGCGGCGCTATCGTAAAGCCCACCGTCGTGGCGGTCAGGCGCTTGGCCCCTCCGCCGCATTCGTTCAAAAGCGCGGCGACGCCCGGGCGCGGCCGCGAGGCCATCTGCTCAAGCCCGCGGCGGACTATGTACCGGTTCTCGCCCGTGAGGGGCATGACGTCGGCAACGGTGCCGGCGGCGATGAGGTCGGCATAGCTCTCAAGCAGCGGCTCCGCCCCGCCCTCGACGGCGCAGAGCAGCTTGAAGGCCACTCCCACGCCCGCGAGGCCCTTGTTGGGATAGGGGCAGTCGGCGCGCTTCGGATCCACGACGGCCAGGGCGTCGGGCAGGACGCCGGAGCCGCACTCGTGGTGGTCGGTTATGATGAGGTCGAGGCCCAGCTCCCTCGCGTGCCCGGCCTCGCGCACGGCGGTTATGCCGCAGTCCACGGTGACGACCAGCGTCGCCCCGGCGGCCTTGAAGCCGTCCAGCGCCGCGCTGTTGAGGCCGTAGCCCTCGCCGATGCGGTCGGGGATATAGGGCAGGCATTTGAGGCCCTTGGAGCGCAGATAGCTCGTCACGAGGCAGGCGGAGGTTATGCCGTCCACGTCGTAGTCGCCGTAGACCGCGACGGTCTCGCCGCGCGATATCGCCTCGCGCAGCCTCGCGGCGGCCGCGGGCATGTCGGCCATGTCCTCCGCGGGCAGAAGCTGCTCCGCCCCGCCGTATAGGAATTCCTTCGCCGTCTCCGGCTCGCTCAGCCCCCTCCGGGCGAGCATCGCCGCCAGAAGCGGCGTGTATCCCGCCTGCAGCAGCGCCTCGGGTACGACCGTCTCGCCGCGCGGGATAATCCACTTGCTATACTTCATCTCAAGCACCCGTCGTCTCGTTTATATTATATCAGTATATTATACCCACTGACGGCCCCGATATCAAGAGCTTTCTCGCGGCTTGACACGCCGCGCCGCCGGTGATAACATAGGCACACGCCGGTGTGGTGGAATTGGCAGACACAAGGGACTTAAAATCCCTCGCAAGCGCGTGCGGGTTCGATCCCCGCCACCGGCACCACGTCGGAGCAAACTGCGCTCCACTGCGTCAACAGGCACAGCCTTTCGGCTGTGCCTGTTGACATTCGTTCCGCTCCGTTTGTTCCTCCTTTCAACCCCGAAGCCTTCGGCTTCGGGGTTGTGTTTGGGGTTTCAAAGTCCGTTTCGCTTCGGCGTTTTTTTGCCTGCGGAAAAATCGTCATCCGCTCCGGCTTCCAAAACCGAACCCGGGGCGATGCTGAGCTGTACGTAAGGTATTGGCGATACGATAGGTAAGTCGAATGACCGGCAGACGCGGCAAGGTATTGTGCCCGCTTAATGCTCTGCCGGATGGGAGACGGCTCCATTCGCGGCGCAGCTTGACGCACAAGAAGCCGGTACAGTATAATGGGCTGTAATGAACTGCACAGTGTAAAATCGGAAAGCAAGAAGACGTCGCAGCGTGTAAAAGAGCAGGGAGGAAAGATAATTGAATGAAAAGATGAAATATGTACAGAAGAACGCTCCCTGTTATCTCTATGAGGAAAAATTGATTAAAGAACGCTGTCGTGCTCTGCTGGATGCAATGCCGGAAGCGGACTTTCTGTATTCCGTCAAGGCCAATCCGTTTGCGCCGGTATTGAAAACGGTCGCCGCGCAGGGCTTTGGCGCGGACGCAGCCTCTGCAAACGAGGTGCTGCTGGCTCAGCGGGCCGGTATTCCTGATGAAAAAATTTATTATTCCGCGCCGGGCAAGACCTCGCGGGATATACAAAAGGCCTGGGGCAAATGCACGATTATAGCGGACAGCCTCTCTGAGCTTGACCGTCTGGAGCGGTGCGCGGCGGCGAAAAACGAACGGATCGCCGTCGGCGTTCGGGTCAATCCGAATTTCTCCATGGGCGGCGCAGCCGCCGTACCCGGCAAGTTCGGCATTGACGAGGAACAGTTGATAACGGCCAATCTCTGCTTTCAGCATCTGAAAATCACCGGCATTCACGTACACCTTTGTTCGCAGATCCTGGATGCGGATATGCTGTGTGAATATTATCGCAGCTGTTATCTGCTTGCGGAGCGCATGAACAAGCTGAACGGCGTGGAAATCCGGTTTATCAATTTCGGCAGCGGCATCGGTACGGTTTATGACAGCGCGGCCGAAAAACCGCTCGCCCTGGAAAAGCTCGGTCAGGCCCTGCGGGAGCTGAGAGCGAAAAATAAAGGCGGCCTGCAGGCAAGGTTCATCCTGGAAACCGGACGATTTGTGGTCTGCAGCGCCGGCACTTATTATACGCGAATCGTAGACCGCAAGATATCCTGCGGAAAAACCTATCTCGTGGTGCAAAACGCAATGAACGGCTTTTTCCGCCCGGCCGTTGCAGAGCTGCTGCGGCAAAATGTCGGAAAATTTCCAAGCAGCGGGCAGGAGCCGCTTTATACCTGCGGCGGACAGAGCGAATTTCGTATCCCGGGCCGAGACGGGAATTACGAAACGGTGGATATTGTCGGCAATCTCTGCACCGCGCTGGATGTGATGGCGAGGGATATTACGCTTCCGCACGCGGATATCGGAGATATTCTGGCGGTTTCCAATGCGGGCAGCTACGGCTGCACGCTGACGCCCCTATCGTTTTCCGGTCAGGAACAGCCGAAAGAATTTTTGTGGACGGAAGGAGAATGAAGCATGGCGAATATCACGGAGAAATGATATGCAGTACACCAGTCATTACCGCTTGCCCATCGG
The DNA here is from genome assembly GCA_018716795.1 of Candidatus Scatomorpha merdipullorum. Taxonomy (GTDB): domain Bacteria; phylum Bacillota; class Clostridia; order Oscillospirales; family Oscillospiraceae; genus Scatomorpha; species Scatomorpha merdipullorum. Next base: position 8,868 of record DVJK01000179.1, read on the forward strand.
GAATATATTATTGGCCGCCGACGAGGTTGGCCTGACCGGGCTCTGGTTCGAGGGGCAAAAATATTTCGCCCTTTATCTGGACAAGGAGCATGAGGAAAAGGAAATTCCCATTTTTGAAAAAGCAAAAGAATGGCTTGATATTTACTTCGCGGGGAAAGAGCCGGATTTTACCGTGCCGCTGCACTTCACAGGCACAGACTTTCAAAATGAGGTATGGGAAATCCTCTGCGCCATTCCATACGGCCGGACGATGACATACGGCGAAATAGCAAAGCAGGTTGCCGCCAAAAAGGGGCTGCCGCGCATGTCGGCGCAGGCCGTGGGCGGCGCGGTAGGCCGCAACGGAATCTCCGTCATTGTGCCCTGCCACCGCGTCGTGGGCGCAAACGGCAGCCTGACAGGCTATGCCGGCGGGATTGATAAGAAAATAAAGCTGCTGCAGCTGGAAAAGGCGGATATGAGGCTCCTTTTTGCGCCAGAGAAAAGAAGGGCCGCCCATAATTGAGAAAACCGGCGCCATGACGGCGCACTGCCAGAGCCTGCCGCCTATCAGCAGCGGGAAATAGGGCGAAAAGCAGCAAAAAGGACGCCGGAAGGCGTCCTTTTTGCTTTCGCTTTATTCAATTTCCGGCGCACTTGCGCGGCGGCGGTCAGCGCTTGGCGATGGCGGCGGCCATGCGTTCGAGGCCGGTTTTGATTATGCTTCGCGGCATGGCGAGGTTGAGGCGGACATAGCCGCGGGCGTTGCCGACGAAGAGCGAATCCCCGCCCTCGAGCAGGACCCCGGCCTCGTTCGCGAAGAAGCCCGGCAAATCCTCCTCGCCCGGCAGGCAGGCCGAGAGGTCGACCCAGGCGAGATACGTGGCCTCGG
>DVJK01000180.1 GCA_018716795.1 Candidatus Scatomorpha merdipullorum
CATGTACGGCTGCAACAACTTCTGCACCTACTGCGTCGTGCCCTACGTCCGAGGGAGGGAGCGCTCGCGCCGCTTAGCGGACGTCGTCGCCGAGGCGAGGGAGCTCGTGGAGGCCGGGTATAAGGACATCACCCTCCTCGGCCAGAACGTCAATAGCTACGGCAAGGATTTGGACGAGGGGCGCGACTTCGCCGACCTTATCCGCGCCATAAACGACATCCCCGGCGACTTCCTTATCCGCTTCATGACCAGCCACCCGCGCGACGCCACGGAAAAGCTCTTCCGCACGATGGCCGAGTGCGAAAAATGTGCCAAACACATCCACCTGCCCGTGCAGAGCGGCTCCGACCGCGTCCTGCGCGAGATGAACCGGCACTACGACCGCGCGAAGTATCTCGAGGAGGTGCGCCTCGCGCGCTCACTGATGCCCGACCTCGTGCTGACCACGGACATCATCGTCGGCTTCCCGGGCGAGACGGCGGAGGACTTCGCCGAGACGCTGAGCCTGGTGGACGAGGTGCGCTACGACGCGATGTTCACCTTCATCTTCTCGCCGCGCGAGGGCACGAAGGCCGCGGCCATGCCCGATCCGGTCTCCCGCGAGGAAAAGCAGCGGTGGTTCGACGCGCTTGTCGAGCGCGCGAACGCAATCTCCGCCGAGAAGCACGCGGCGTACATCGGCACGCGGCAGCGCGTGCTCGTGGACGGCGAGACGGGCCGCGAGCCCTGGAACCTCTCCGCGCGCACGAACGGCGGGCGGCTTGTCCACCTCAAGGGCAGCCCGGAGCTCGTGGGCAGATTCATATACGCCGACATAAGCGGCGGCAACACCTGGGCGCTCTACGGCGAGCCGGCCGCGGAATAAGGAGGCGCGCATGGCAGATAAGAAGGAAAAGGCCCGCGCCCTCGCGGCCTCCGCGGAGCAGGGCGGCCCGACGCCCCTCGGCGAGCGGGACGAGGGCGGGCTCACGCCGCTGCAAAAGCAGTATTTTGAGATAAAGAGCCGGTATCGCGACACGCTCCTGCTCTTCCGCCTCGGCGACTTCTACGAGCTCTTCGACGCGGACGCCGTCACGGCCTCGCGCGAACTCGACCTCATGCTCACAACGCGCGACCGCGGGAAGCCCTCCGCCGAGCAGATGCCCATGTGCGGCGTGCCCTACCACAGCGCGGAGTCGTACATCGCCCGCCTGCTCCAGAAGGGCTATAAGGTCGCGGTCTGCGAGCAGCTGGAGGATCCGGCCCTCGCCAAGGGCCTCGTGAAGCGCGACGTCGTGCGCGTCATAACGCCCGGCATGGTGACGGACGGGGCCATGCTCGACTCGGGCAGGCCGAACTATATCTGCGCCGTCAGCCTCACGAAGGGCGAGGGCGCGGCGGCCTTCTGCGACATCTCGACGGGCGAGTTCGCCGCGGTCTCATACCGGGCCCCGGCGGCGCGGCACCTCATGGACGCGCTCGCCTCCTTCGCCCCGCGCGAGGCGCTTTTGGACGCCGGCGCGCTGGGCGACGCCTCGCTCTGCGCCTTCCTCGAGCAGCGGCTCGGCTGCCTTGTCGAGCGCGGGGAGGAGTACGCCGGATACTTCGAGGGCGAGGCCGCGGCGGAGCGGGCCTGCCGCCAGTTTAACGCCGAGGGGCCCGAGGACCTGGCCGGGCGCATCTCCCGCGCGGGAGTCCGCGCCTGCGGCGCGCTTCTGCGGTATATAGACGACACGCAGAAGTGCGACCTCGGCCACATAAACTCGCTGATGGTGCTCTCGAACACCGAATATATGGAGCTCGACTGGTCCGTGCGCCGGGCGCTGGAGCTCACGAGCAATCAGCGCACGGGCGAAAAGCGCGGAAGCCTGCTCTGGGTCCTCGACCGCACGAAGACGGCCATGGGCGCGCGCATGCTCCGCTCCTGGGTGGAACTGCCGCTGAGGCGGCCGGTGGATATCCTGCGCCGCCTGGCCGCGGTGCGCGAGCTGGTGGAGGACAACGTCCTGCGCCGGGAGCTCATGACCGCCCTCGACGGCATGGGCGATATGCAGCGCATTGCGCCGCGGACGGTCAATCAGACGGCCAACGGCCGCGACCTGCTCGCCCTCGCCGCCGCGGCGGGGCGCCTGCCGGAGATAAAGCGCCTGCTCCGCGGCTGCCGGAGCGCCGCGCTCGCGCAGATTGCCGGGCTGGACGAGCTCGGCGACGTCCGGGAGATAATAGAGGAGGCCGTGAACCCCAAGGCCCCGCTCTCCGTCCGGGACGGGGACGTCATACGCGAGGGCTTCTCCGCCGAGGCGGACCGCCTGCGCGCCCTGCGGGACAACTCCGTGGACACGATTTCCGCCATGGAGTCGCGCGAGCAGGAGCGCACGGGCATAAAGAAGCTGCGCATAGGCTATAACCGCGTCTTCGGCTACTACATCGACGTGCCCGGCAAGGTGCCGGAGTCCGAGCTGCCCTCCGACTACGTCCGCAAGCAGACGCTGGTGAACCACGAGCGGTATTTCACCGTGGAGCTCAAGGCGCTGGAGGCGGAGCTGGCATCCGCGCGCGACAGCCTCGCCCGGCTGGAATACGAGCTCTTCAGCGAGACGCGCGGCAAGGTCGCCGCCGAGCTCGCGCGCATACAGGCCTCGGCCGAGGCCGCCGCCGAGCTCGACAGCCTCTGCTCCCTGGCCGAGACCGCCGTGCGCAACGGCTATACCTGCCCCGAGCTGGACATGAGCGGCGTCATAGACATACGCGGCGGCCGCCACCCCGTCGTGGAGCTCATGCAGCGCGAGACGCGCTTCGTGCCCAACGACGCCTACCTCAACATGAGCACCGACCGCCTCGCGGTCATAACCGGCCCCAACATGGCCGGCAAGAGCACCTACCTGCGCCAGACGGCGCTGATAGTCCTCATGGCCCAGATGGGCTCCTACGTGCCGGCGCGCAGCGCGAGCATAGGCGTGGTCGACCGCGTCTTCACGCGCATAGGTGCGAGCGACGACCTCTCCGGCGGGCGCAGCACCTTCATGGTCGAGATGACCGAGGTCGCGGAGATACTCAAAAACGCCACGGAGGACAGCCTCATCCTGCTCGACGAGATTGGCCGCGGCACCTCGACCTACGACGGCGTGGCGATTGCCCGCGCCGTGCTCGAGTTCTGCGCCGATCCGGCCCGGCTGGGTGCGCGGACGCTCCTCGCCACGCATTACCACGAGCTCACCGAGCTCGAGGGCCGCGTCGACGGCGTCAAGAACTATTGCAGCACCGCCCGGAAGCAGGGCGGGAGCGTCATCTTCCTGCGCCACATTGCCCGCGGCGCGGCGGACGAGAGCTACGGCATCGAGGTCGCCTCCCTCGCCGGAGTGCCCAAAAGCGTCGTGGCGAGGGCGCGCGAATGCCTCGAGGAGCTGGCCCGCTCCTCCGAGCGCCCCGCAGCCCCGCCGCCGGAGGCCGGCGCGCAGCTGAGCCTCGGCGAGAGCGCCGAGGACGAGGCGCTTGAGACCCTGCGCCGCGCCAAGCTCGACACCCTTTCGCCCATAGAGGCGATGAACCTGCTGTACGAATTACAGAGAAAGCTGGAACCCTGATGGAACAGAGACCTCAGCGCGGCCGCCCCTCCGGCTTCGCCGACCTGATGCGGCCCGGAGAGAGGCTCGCCGCGCTCATATACCTGCCGGTCCACGTCTTCGCCATGCCGCTGCTGCTTCTCCCGCTGCTCTGGCGCGCCTGCCCGGAGATGAGCACCGTGGATTTGAACCTCGCCTACTACTGCATAGGCTTCGCCTTCGTGTTCATAAGCTGCCGTCGCTTCCTGCGCGCGGGATTCGACCGGGCGCTCGACGCGCCCGGGGCCTTCTTTGTCTCGGTCTTCTGGGCCTACGCGCTGCAGTTCGCGCTGAGCCTGGTGTTCAGCGCGGTCATATATCTCCTGCTGCCCGAGGGCCTGAGCTCGCCGAACAACGAGGCCATAGAGGCCATGATCCCGCAGGGCCTCAATAAGCTCGTGGCCATCTCCGTCTTCCTCGGGCCGATAGTGGAGGAGGTGCTTTTCCGCGGCCTCATATACGGCGCTCTGCGCCGCCGCAGCCGCGCCCTGGCCTGGGCGGTCAGCATCGCGGCCTTCTCGCTCTACCACGTCTGGCAGTTCGCCCTGACGGAGCCGCTGATGCTCGTCTCCGCCGTCCTCTACATCCCGGCCTCCGCCGCCCTCAACTGGAGCTACGAGCGCAGCGGCAGCATCTGGGCCCCGATAGCGTTCCACATGCTGACAAACGCAATCGGCCTGGCCTAAAGGACCGGTCTCCGGACCGGTCCTTTTGCACGCTCCGTAGGGGAGTGCTTCCACGCCCTCCCGGCGTGGGTGGATGGGCGACGTGGGTGCGGCCGTTACCCTACACGCATCAGCGTATGTCTCGCACCCGCCGTAGGGGGCGGCGTCCTTGACGCCCCTTCCGCCGGATGACGGACGACGCCGGTTCTACGCTGAAACCTACACACCCCGCCGTAGGGGCGGGCTTCCACGCCCGCCCGGCGTCGGTGAACGGAAAACGTTGGCTCGCCCGTATAAAATGGTGCGCGGGCTGTGCCCGCGGGATATGATGCGTGGGGTGGTGGACGGAGGCGGACGCGCCGTGGGAAACGCTGGCGCTATCGGCCACGCCCAACGTCCGCGACCAACCCACCCCGGCAGTAATCCAACCGCGGGGCGTCGAGGACGCCGCCCCTTACGGGCGAGTGCGAAACGCAGGTATCAGCATCATGGTAAATAGATGCGTAAACGCCGCAAACCTCTGCCCACGCCCTCGGCTCCCCTGAAAGGGGAGCTGTCGCGGCGCTCTGCGCCGTGACTGAGGGGTTGGTGCAAGGCGGGTGCGGCGAAATAACGTCGTCCGTCAACCCACGGCCGGACGGGCGTGGAAGCCCGCCCCTACGAGGCGTGGGGAGGTGGGGTGGCGCGTGT
>DVJK01000181.1 GCA_018716795.1 Candidatus Scatomorpha merdipullorum
TGTAGCTCTTGGGATAGCCGCCGCTGGCCAGGATAAGGCAGCAGCTGAACCTGTCCGCCCACTTCACCTCCACCTCGGCGAGGCGGCCCGCGGTGACGGCCTCCATGACGGTGAGCAGGTCGGTCTCCAGCAGCGGCAGCACGGCCTGCGTCTCCGGGTCGCCGAAGCGGCAGTTATACTCTATCACCTTCGGCCCGTCCTTCGTGAGCATGAGCCCGAAGTAGAGGCAGCCGCGGAAGGGCCGGCCCTCGGCGTTCATGGCGCGCACCGTGGGCATGAATATCCTCTCCATGCACTCCGCGGCCGCCTCGGGCGTGTAATAGGGGTTCGGGGCAATCGCGCCCATGCCGCCGGTGTTGAGGCCCCTGTCGCCGTCGAGCGCGCGCTTGTGGTCCATGCTGCTGACCATGGGCACGAGGATGTTCCCGTCGCTGAAGGCGAGGACGCTCACCTCCGGGCCCTCGAGGTATTCCTCTATGACCAGGCGCGCGCCGCTCTCGCCGAAGGCGCGGTTCACCATGGCGTTTTTGACGGCCTCGACGGCCTCCTCCCTGCTCATGGCGACGACGACGCCCTTGCCCAGCGCGAGGCCGTCGGCCTTGACCACGACGGGGATGGCGCAGCTCTCGACGTATTTGAGCGCGGCGTCCGCGTCCTCGAAGACCTCGTAGGCCGCCGTGGGAATGCCGTACTTCTTCATGAGGCCCTTGGCGAAGACCTTGCTGCCCTCAATCTCGGCCGCGCGCTTAAAGGGGCCGAAGGCGGGGATGCCGGCCTCGGCCAGCGCGTCGACCATGCCGAGGCAGAGGGGATCGTCCGGCGTGACGACGGCGTAGTCTATGCCCTGCTCGCGCGCGTAGGCGACGACGCCGTCGATGTCCGTGGCGGCGATATCGGCGCAGACAGCGTCCTCCGCGATGCCGCCGTTGCCGGGCAGGACGTGTATCTCGCTTGCGCGCGGGCTCTTCTTAAGCGCGCGCACAATGGCGTGCTCGCGCCCGCCGGAACCTATTACGAGTAGTTTCATAATCGTACCCCTTTCAGCGTATGGGGCTTTAAAGCCCCGGAAGCAGCTTGTCGGCGCAAGGCGGAGCCCTGCGGCCCTTTTTCCGGACTCCCGGAGGGAAAAGCGCTTTGGCTGCGGATTTTCTGCCGGCTGTTTGGCGGAAGCCCAAAGGCTTGACCGCTCCGCGGTCAGCTGCCTGAGCTCCGCTCAGGCAGAGCTCCCCCAGTCAGCTTCGCTGACAGCCCCCTCCAAGAGGGGGCTAAATGCCGCGTCGAATCAACAACCCGTCAGCGGCCAATCGCGGCCGGCGATGCAAAAAGCTTGTACCATTTAAGGATGAAAACCTTGGTGTATCAACCCGCTCGGTGACAACGCAAGCGCTGCGCGCCCCCGAACAACCACCCAAGCGCTTTTCCTTTCGGGGGTCCGGGGACGCTTTCTTTTGGCAAGACAAAAGAAAGCGCCTCCGGAAATTTTTTAATGATGGAAAAGACGAATCCCCGTAAACGCCATCACCATGCCGTATTTATCCGCCGTCTCTATGACGTTGTCATCGCGGATGCTGCCGCCGGGCTGGGCGACGTATTTGACGCCGCTCTGCGCGGCGCGCTCTATGTTGTCGCCGAAGGGGAAGAAGGCGTCGCTGCCCAGCGAGACGCCGGTGAATTTGGCGAGGAAGTCGCGCTTTTCGTTCTCCGTCAGCTCCTCGCGGATGAAGCGGTCGATCTCGTTATCCCGCTCCGCCCTCTTGAGGCCGGAATCGAACTTCAGCTCGAGCACCCTGGGATGGCGGCGCAGATGCCAGAGGTCGGCCTTGTCGCCGGCGAGGCGGGTGCAGTGTATGCGGCTCTGCTGGCCGGCGCCGACGCCTATGGTCTGGCCGTCCTGCGCGTAACAGACCGAGTTCGACTGCGTGTACTTGAGCGTTATGAGCGCGAGCAGCAGATCGTTCACCGCGTCCTCACTAAGCTCCCTGTTCGCGGTCACGATATTTTCAAGGCACTCGCGTGTTATCGGCAGCGCGTTATAGCCCTGTTCGAAGCGTATGCCGAAAATCTCGCGCCGCTCGATGCTCTGAGGCTCGTAGTCGGGGTCTATACGCACGACGTTGTAGTTCCCCTTGCGCTTTTGGCGCAGTATCTCCAGCGCCCCGGCGGTGTAGCCCGGGGCGATGATGCCGTCGCTGACCTCGGGCAGGAGCAGGCGCGCCGTCTCCGCGTCGCAGACGTCGCTCAGCGCCGCCCAGTCGCCGTAGGAGCAGAGGCGGTCGGCGCCGCGCGCGCGGGCGTAGGCGGTCGCGATGGGCGAGAGCTCGCCCTCGGCGAAGAAGGCGAGCCTGTCCTCGTCGCTGAGGGGCCGGGCGATGGCCGCGCCGGCGGGCGAGACGTGCTTGAAGCTCGCGGCGGAGGGCTTGCCGGTGGCGCGCTTGAGCGCGCGGACAAGCTGCCAGGAGTTGAGCGCGTCCATGAAGTTGATGTACCCGGGCCGGCCGTTCACGACCTCGACGGGCAGCTCGCCGCCGTCGGCCATGAAGATGCGGGCGGGCTTCTGGTTCGGGTTGCAGCCGTATTTGAGCGCTATCTCCTTCATTTGCTCTCCTCCCACTTGTTGATTATAACCTCCTCGCCGCCGACTGAGACGTAGAGGGAGACCCTGTTGTCCTCGTTGAGCGCCGCCCAGAGCCTTCCGGCGAGCGCCGCGGCGTCGAGCTCCGGCACCTCGGCCTCGACCGGCTCGCCCCGGAAGCTCGGCAGCGGGGAGCCGAAGCCCTCGTAGGTGCTTATGAAGCGGCCCGCGCCGGGCTGCGCGGCCTCATATTCGTAGAAATACCGCAGACAGGGCGCGCCGAGCTCGCTCCCGGCCTTGAGGATAGAGAGCTTGAAGCTCCCGTCCGGGCTCAGAAGACCGGAGATGCGCGGCGTCCAGTTGGGGCCGTCCGGCTCAAACTCGCGCGTGCGGAGCGCGGCGGCGAAGGTCGCCCCTGCGAGGATATGGCCGCGCACCGTGTCGGTCTGGTCGCCGTTCGTGACGACGAGGCCGCGGCCCACGCGGCGGACGGGATGGTAGATGATGAGGCTGGGGTCGGTCATGCGGCTCTCATCCCAGGCCCGGGTGCGGATGCCGTCCTCGGTCTTCTCAAAGACGCGGTTGCGGCTGTTTTCGCTGCGGCCCATGATGAAGTAAGCGCAGACGCTCTTCCCCGAGGGCGTCGCGCCGAGCATTATGCCCCGGCCGGGGTAGGGGCGCTCGCTGAGATATTTGAATATATCGGTCATGCTTTAGCTCCTTTCCAGCATTTCGGCAACCTTTTCGGCGGCTTGCGGCAGAATTATCCACTCCGCCTGCTCCATGACGCGCCTTTGAAGCGTCTCCGGCGTGTCGCCGGGCAGGACCTCTACCGCGCGCTGGGCGATTATCTCGCCGCCGTCGGGTATCTCGTTTACGAAGTGTACGGTCGCGCCGGTGACCTTGACGCCGCGCTCAAGCGCGGCGGCGTGAACGCGCAGGCCGTAGAAACCCGCGCCGCAGAAGCTCGGGATAAGGCTCGGGTGGATGTTTATAATCCTGCCGGCCCAGCGGCGCGTGAAGTCCTCGCTGAGTATGCGCAGGAATCCCGCCAGCACGATGAGGCCTATCCCCTCCTCGCGCAAAAGCGCCTCAAGCCGCTCCTCAAAGCCCGCCTTCTCCAGGTATTCCGCACGGATTCCGGCCCTTTTCGCCCGCTCGAGGGCGAAGGCCCCGGCGCTGTTGGAGACGACGAGCGCGAGCTCGACGCTCGGCATTTCGCCGCGCGCGGCCTTGTCTATAAGCGCCTGGAGGTTCGTGCCGCCGCCGGAGACGAGTACCGCCGTCCTCACCACAGCTCCACGCCGCCTTCCGCGCCCTTGGCTATCTCGCCGCAGATATAGGCGTCCGCCGCGCCGTTTTCACAAAGCGACGCGAGGGCCGCGTCCGCGTCCTCCGCCGCGACGACGGCGCACATGCCGACGCCCATGTTGAAGGTGTTGTACATATCCCGCTCGGGTATCTTCCCCTCGCGCGCGAGTATCTCAAATATCGGCGGGGTGCGGAGCTTCGCCTTCTCGATGCGTGCGCAGAGGCCCTCGGGTATAGAGCGCGGGACGTTCTCATAGAAGCCGCCGCCGGTTATGTGGCTGAGCGCGCGCACCTTTGCGGCCTTTATCATGGCGAGCGCGGGCTTTACGTATATGCGCGTCGGCGTGAGCAGGGTCTCGCCCAGCGTGGAGCAGAGCTCGTCATAGCGCCGCTCGAGCGCGCCGTGCTCCAGGTCGAAGACGCGGCGCACGAGGGAAAAGCCGTTGGAGTGTACGCCGCTCGAGGGGATGGCTATGACCGCGTCGCCCGGACGCATGGAGCTGTTGTCGAGTATCTTTGCCATGTCGACGATGCCGACGGCGAAGCCCGCGAGGTCATACTCGTCCTCGCCTTAGAAGCCGGGCATCTCGGCGGTCTCGCCGCCAATGAGCGCCGCGCCGGACTGCACGCAGCCCTCGGCCACGCCGGAGACGATGTCCGCGATGCGCTCGGGCACATTTTTGCCGCAGGCGATGTAGTCTAGGAAGAAGAGCGGCGCGGCGCCGCAGCAGACGACGTCGTTGACGCACATGGCGACGCAGTCTATGCCGACGGTGTCGTGCTTATCCATGAGGAAGGCCAGCTTCAGCTTTGTGCCCACGCCGTCCGTGCCGGATACGAGTACGGGCTCGTCCATGCCCGCAAGGTCGGGCCTGAAGAGGCCGCCGAAGCCGCCGAGGCCGCCCATGACGCCGGGAGTTACCGTGCGCTGCACGTGCTTTTTCATGAGCTCGACCGCCTTGTAGCCGGCGGTGATGTCCACGCCCGCGGCGCGGTAGCTCGCGCTCTCGCTTTTCACTCTTTTTCCTCCTTCTCGCGTTCGCTTATTTTCTGCTCAAAACGGCTCTTGGCCGCCTTTTTGGGCACCTCGCAGGGGTATTCGCCCGTGAAGCAGGCCGCGCAGAAGTTGAGCTTGGGATTGTCGGCCAGCTTGTGGACGTTCTCGCAGCTGAGGTAGCCTATCGAGTCGACGCCGATTATCTCGCGTATCTCCTCTATCGAGTGCTGCGCGGCGATGAGGTTGTCGCGGCTGTCTATGTCCGTGCCGAAGTAGCAGGGGTACAAAAACGGCGGCGCGCTGAGCCTGACGTGGACCTCCTTCGCCCCGGCCTCGCGCAGGAGGTCGACAATGCGGGCTATCGTCGTGCCGCGGACAATGGAGTCGTCGACGAGTATGACGCGCTTATCGCGCACCGTGGAGGCGACGGCGTTGAGCTTTATCCGCACGGCGTTCTCGCGGCTGGCCTGTCCGGGCTGGATGAAGGTGCGGCCGATGTATTTGTTCTTGACGAAGCCTACGCCGTAGGGTATGCCGCTCTGCCTGGAATAGCCGAGCGCGGCGTCTAGGCCGGAGTCGGGCACGCCTATGACGACGTCCGCCTGCACGGGATGCTCGAGCGCGAGGAAGGCGCCCGCCCTCTGGCGCGCGGTGTGGACGCAGCTGCCGTCTATGACGGAGTCGGGGCGCGCGAAGTAGATGAACTCGAAGACGCACTCGGCGCTCGGCCCGCCGCAGTGGCTGCGGTCGGACTCTATGCCGTTCTCGCGGGAGATAGTGACCACCTCGCCGGGCTCGACGTCGCGGACGAACCTCGCGCCTATGGCGTCGAGGGCGCAGCTCTCGCTTGCGACGGCCCAGCCGTCGGGCAGCTCGCCTATGCACAGCGGGCGGAAGCCCAGCGGGTCGCGGGCGGCGATGAGCTTGCGCGGGCTCATGACGGCGAGGGAGTACGCGCCCTTGAGGCTGTCCAGCGCGGCGCAGACGGCGGCCTCGATGGAGCCGGTGCGAAGCCGCTCGCGGGTTATGACGTAGCTTATGACCTCGCTGTCCGAGGTGCCGGAGAAGATTGCGCCCTTGAGCTCGAGCTCCATGCGCAGCTCGCTGGCGTTGGTGATGTTGCCGTTGTGCGCGAGGGCCATGCCGCCCTTGACGTGGCGGACGACGAGGGGCTGGGCGTTCTCCCGCGTGCAGCCGCCCGTGGTGCCGTAGCGGCAGTGGCCGACGGCCATCTGGCCGCGGGGCAGGCGGCGCAGGACGTCCTTGGTGAAGACGTCGCTGACAAGGCCGACGTCCTTGTAGCCGCTTATCACGCCGTCGTCGTTTATCGCTATGCCGCAGCTCTCCTGGCCGCGGTGCTGGAGGGCGTAGAGCGCGCGGTAGGTCATGTGGACGACGTCCTCTCCACCGCCGGTTATAACGCCGAATACGCCGCACTCCTCGTGCAGCTTGTCAAAGTAGTTGCTGTCCATATCGTCTCAGTCGCCGATAATGCGGCGCATAACCTCCTGGTAGGCGTCCTCCACCCCGCCGAGGTCGCGGCGGAAGCGGTCCTTGTCCAGCTTCTCGTGGGTCTTGACATCCCAGAAGCGGCAGGTGTCGGGGCTTATCTCGTCGGCGAGCACTATCGTGCCGTCGGGCAGGCGGCCGAACTCGAGCTTGAA
>DVJK01000182.1 GCA_018716795.1 Candidatus Scatomorpha merdipullorum
TGGCGAAGGAGCGCGAGGACTACAAGTCGAAGAGGAAGGAGATACACGCCGCCATCGAGGCCGAGGGCCGCGAGCTGCTCTTCGCCATGGGCCTCACCGACCGGGCGGGGCACTATCCCCACCAGCTCTCAGGCGGGCAGCAGCAGCGCGTCGCCATTGCCCGCGCGCTCGCCATGCACCCGGACATCCTCTGCTTCGACGAGCCGACGAGCGCGCTCGACCCCGAGCTCACCGGCGAGGTGCTGCGCGTCATCCGCTCGCTCGCGGAGAAGCACACGACGATGATAATCGTCACGCACGAGATGAATTTCGCCCGCGACGTGAGCGACCGCGTCATATTCATGGACGAGGGCTTCATCGTCGAGCAGGGCGGAAGCGAGGTCATCTCTAACCCGCAGATGGAGAGGACGCGGCGCTTCCTTAGCAGTTATGGCAAGTGAGGGGCGCGCGGGAGGAATAATTTTCACAAATTTGCTCTTGAATATAACCTCAAATTAACGTATCATAATTGCGCGTGCCGCCGGCACGCGCAATTTTGCGAAAGGGGTGCGGCTCTTGAAGCTGTTGAAGAGGGCGCTGGCCCTCGCGCTGGTACTGGCGCTGATGCTGCCTCTGGGCGGCTGCGGGCAGGTCGTCGGGCGCTACCGCATTGTCGACACGCTCGCCGAGCAGAGCTATGCCATAGGCTTCCGGCAGGACGACTACGTGCGCTATTACGTCGAGGCGGCGCTGCAGGTGCTCGCGGCGGACGGCACGATATCGGGCCTTGCCAACACCTGGTTCATAGAGGACAACACCCGCTTCGCCTCCAGCCTCAGCGCGCTCGACCAGTTCGGGAGCATACCCGGCCGCACGCTGCTCGTAGGCTGCGACCCCGACGCATACCCGCTCAGCTATATCGAGAACGGGCAGTACACGGGCTTCGACGTGGAGCTCGCGCGCGCGGTCTGCGCGAAGCTGGGCTGGCAGGCGCAGTTCATCTCGATAAAAAGCGAGGACGCCTACGTTGAGCTCTCGAGCGGGAACGTCGACGTCGCCTGGGGCGGCCTGACTCTCGACCCGGACGCGACGGACTACGTCGTGCTCACGCCGTACCTGACGGACGAGCTGGTTATAATAACCCGGGCGGACATCGGCGCGAAGAGCCTGCGCGGCCTCAAGGGCTCAAGCCTCGCCATCTCCGTCGAGCAGAAATACATGGACCTGCTCCAGGCTGACGAGCGGCTTATGAACCGCTTCGGCGAGATAAAGCGCCTCACCGGCGGACTCCAGGCCCTGCTCGACGCCGTCAACGGCGGGCAGGCCGGCGCCGCGCTCGTGAGCAGCACCGCGATTTCGAAATTCGGCGGCTGAGGCGCTTTTCCGGAAGGGGCCCGAAATAACCGGCGTTATTCAATTGACCGGGGCTTACGGGCCGTGATATAATGACTGGATAACAAACGCAAGGAGAAGGGCATGTGGGTTTCTGACAAATGGCGGGATTATGAGCTGATTGACTGCTCCGAGGGCGAAAAGCTCGAGCGTTGGGGAAGCTATACCCTCGTGCGCCCGGACCCGCAGGCCATATGGAAGACGCCGCGGCGCGACAGGCGCTGGAATACCGCCGACGGGCGCTATTCCCGCAGCCATTCCGGCGGCGGCAGCTGGGATAAGAAAAAGCTCCCCGAGAGCTGGCAGATAAGCTACGGCGAGCTCCGCTTCAACGTCAAGCCCATGAACTTCAAGCACACGGGCATCTTTCCCGAGCAGGCGGCGAACTGGGATTTCATCATGCGCAAGATACTCGGCTCGGACAGGCCCGTGAGCGTTCTGAACCTCTTCGCATACACCGGCGCGGCCACGGTCGCGGCCCTCGCCGCGGGCGCGAGCGTTTGCCACGTGGACGCCGCCAGGGGCATGGTCGCCTGGGCGAAGGAGAACGCCGCGGCGAGCGGCGTCGCCGACCGGCCCGTGCGCTGGATAGTCGACGACTGCGCCAAGTTTGTCGAGCGGGAGATACGCCGCGGACGGCGCTACGACGCAATCATAATGGACCCGCCGAGCTACGGGCGCGGCCCGGGCGGCGAGGTCTGGAAGCTTGAGGACAGCCTCTGGGATTTCGTCAGCCTCACCGCCGGCGTGCTGAGCGACGACCCGCTGTTCGTGATAATAAATTCCTACACCACGGGCCTCGCGCCCTCGGTGCTCACGTATATGAGCGAGAGCATCTTCACCCGCCGCTACGGCGGCAGAAGCGAGAGCGCCGAGCTCGGCCTGCCGGTGACGGCCTCGGGCCTCTGCCTGCCCGCGGGCGCCGCGTGCAGGTGGGAGAATACCGCGCGCTGAGAGAAACAGAGGTCAGAGCATGGCTATCATAAAGACAGAGGATTTGCATTTCACATATGAGGGCGACGAGCTGGAGACGCTGCACGGCGTGAACCTCGAGATAGAGGAGGGCAGCTTCGTCGCCGTCCTGGGCCACAACGGCTCGGGCAAGAGCACGCTTGCAAAGCTCTTCAACGGCATCCTCCTGCCCACGGGCGGCCGGGTGCTGGTCGACGGGATAGACACCGCCGACGAGGAGCGCGTGCTCGAGGTGCGGCGCACGGTCGGCCTCGTGTTCCAGAACCCGGACAACCAGATTGTCGCCAACGTCGTCGAGGACGACGTCGCCTTCGCGCCGGAGAACCTGGGCGTCGAGAGCTCGGAGATACGCCGCAGGGTGGACGACGCGCTCAAAACCGTCGGCATGTACGAATACCGCCTGCACGCGCCGCACCTGCTCTCAGGCGGGCAGAAGCAGCGCGTCGCGATAGCCGGCGTGCTGGCCATGCGCCCGCGCTGCATCGTGCTTGACGAGCCGACGGCCATGCTCGACCCGGTCGGCCGCCGGGAGGTCATCTCGACCGTGACGCGCCTCTGCCGCGAGCAGGGCATAACCGTCGTGCTCATAACGCACCACATGTCGGAGTGCGTGGGCGCGGACAGGCTCGTGGTCATGAGCGAGGGCAGGATTGTCGCCGACGGGGCGCCGCGCGAGGTCTTCTCGCAGGTGGAGCTCTTAAAGCGCGAGGGGCTGAGCGTGCCCGCCACGACGGAGCTCATATACGAGCTGGACGCCGAGGGCTGGACGCTCCCGCTCACGGCGCTGACGGTGGACGAGTGCGCGGACGCCGTCATGGCCGCGCTGGCCCGGTGAGGGAAAAAAGCAAGGAAAAGGGATGCGCCTATGGACGCTGTCATAAAAACTGAAAAGCTCACGCACACATACAGCGCGGGCACGCCGTTCGAGAAGACGGCGATACGCGATATCGACGTCGAGTTCTATCCCGGCGAGCTTACGGCCGTCATAGGCCACACGGGCTCGGGCAAGAGCACCTTCATGCAGCACCTGAACGGGCTGCTCGCGCCCACGGCCGGGCGCGTCCTCGTCGACGGGCAGGACATCTTCGCGACGAAGGAGGCCACGCGCGACGTGCGCTTCAAGGTCGGGCTCGTGTTCCAGTACCCGGAGTATCAGCTCTTCGAGGAGACGGTGTATAAGGACATCGCCTTCGGCCCGAAGAACATGAAGCTCTCCGAGGCCGAGGTCGACGAGCGCGTGCGCGAGGCCGCGGGCTTCGTCGGCATAGGCGAGGAGCTTTTTGAGAAGAGCCCGCTCGAGCTCTCCGGCGGGCAGAAGCGCCGCATAGCCATCGCCGGCGTTATCGCCATGCGCCCGCGCGTGCTTATCCTCGACGAGCCCACGGCCGGCCTCGACCCCGGCGGCTGCGAGGAGATAATCGGGAACATCCTCGAATACCGCGCCCGGACGGGCTCCGCCGTCCTGCTCGTCACGCACAGCATGGACGACGCCGCGCGCATTGCCGACCGGCTGGTGGTCTTCCACGAGGGGAGCATAGCCATGGACGGCACGCCGGAGGAGGTCTTCTCCCGCCCGGCGGAGCTCACGGCCATGGGCCTCGACGTGCCGCAGAGCGCGGCCATAGCCCAGGCCCTGCGCGAGCGGGGCGCGGACATACCCGGCTCGATATACACCCTCGAACAGCTCAAGGCGGCGGTCGCCGCGCTCGGGAAGGAGGCGGCGCGCTGATGCTCAAGGATATCACCCTCGGCCAGTACTTCCCCGGCGACACCGTGGTCCACCGCCTGGACCCGCGCACGAAGCTCATACTGGTCATAGTTTTCATCGCGGCGCTCTTCCTCGCCGTGGACTGGATAGGCTACGCCGTCATGTTCGCGGTCACGGCGCTGTGCGTCCGCGTCTCCACGATAAAGCTCAAGAGCCTCCTGAAGGGCCTCAAGCCGCTCATATTCATCATCCTCCTCACGGGCATACTGAACCTCTTCTACACAAAGGAGGGCACGGTGCTCTTCGACTGGTGGATTTTCACCGTCACCACCGGTGGCATAAAGCGCGCCTTCCTCATGGTCGTGCGCATCATGCTGCTGATATGCGGCACGCTCCTGCTCACGTATACGACAAGCCCGATTGCCCTCACCGATGGGCTGGAGATGCTTTTGAACCCGCTCAAGAAGATAAAGGTGCCCGTCCACGAGATGAGCATGATGATGAGCATGGCGCTGCGCTTCATCCCCACGCTGATTGAGGAGACGGACAAGATTATGTCCGCGCAGAAGGCCCGCGGCGCAGACTTCTCCACCGGTAAGCTGACCGAGAGGGCGAAGGCGCTTCTGCCGCTTCTGGTGCCGCTCTTCGTCTCCAGCTTCCGCCGCGCGGACGAGCTCGCCGTCGCCATGGAGAGCCGCTGCTATCACGGCGGCGAGGGCCGCACGAGGATGAAGACGCTGCGCCTCGCGCGGCGCGACTGGCTGGCCTTCCTGGCCGGGGCGCTGGTGCTCGGCGGCATGATAGTCCTGCGCGTCTACGGGCTATGAGGAACGTCGCGCTGAAGCTGCGCTACGACGGCAGCGCCTATCACGGCTGGCAGGTGCAGAAGTACGACGTCTCCGTCGCCGAGACGCTTGAAAAGGCGCTCGCAAAGGTCTGCGGGCACCCGGTCAGGCTCACGGGCTGCGGCCGCACGGACGCGGGCGTCCACGCGCTGAACTACTGCGCGAACTTCCGCACTGAGAGCCGCATACCGGTCGAGCGGCTGCCCTACGCGGTCAACACCCGCCTGCCGGACGACATCGCCGTCCTGGCCGCGCTGGAGGTCCCCGAGGACTTCAACGCGATACTCAGCTGCATACAAAAGGAATACGTCTACCGCATCATGAACACGCGCATACGCGACCCCTTTTTGCAAAAGCGCGTGTGCTTTTACCCCGCGCCGCTGGACTTCGAGCGCATGAGGGCCGCGGGCGAGGCCTTCGTCGGAACGCACGATTTCGCCGCCGTGCGCAGCGTGGGCACGCAGACAAAGACCACCGTGCGCACGGTCCACTGGTGCCGGGCGGAAAAGTCCGGCGACGAGATAAGGATAGCCGTCTGCGCGAACGGCTTCCTGTACAACATGGTGCGCGCCATCGTCGGCACCATGGTCTACGCCTCGCACGGCAAGCTCGAGCCGGAGGAGATCCCGGCGCTGCTTGAAAAGGGCGACCGGAGGCTCACCGGGCCGACCATGCCGCCGCAGGGGCTTTACCTGAACAGGGTTTGGTATGAGGGAGATATCGGCAGGCTGATGCTCGAATGAGGGGCGCCGCCGATGAAAGCCGCCGCGCGCACGCCGGAGCGGGCCCCTCGCCCTCTGCCGGCCGTCTCCGCGCAGAGCGGAGGAGAAATCCCGCGGACACCGCGCCCGAGGGGAACTCTTTCGCCCGGCTTACGTCGGATAGCGTGGAGATATTGTCGGAGACGGGCTTTTAATTTTCAAAGGAGGTTTGGGCCGTGCAAATAGTCATAGATCTCGTGCTGCTGGCCATATTGATAATCTGTGTCTGGTCGGGCTACCGCAAGGGCTTCATCATAGGCATCGCGAACCTGCTGGGCATAGTCGTCGCGCTCTACGCGGCGGTGCTCGTCTCGAGCGCGTTTTCCTATGACGTCGTGCCCGTGCTCAGGCCCTTTGTCAGCGGCTATGTCGAGGGCCGCATGAACGAGGAGGTGCTCGAGGAGATGGGCCTTGAGGACACCGACCTCTCCTACGAGGACATCCTCGCCGGCGACGCCGAGCTCAGGCACGAATTCTGCAAGACCTGCTACGAGACCGTCGGTATCTACGAGGACGCCGCCGACCAGATGGCTGCGGAGGCCGAGAGCTACGCCGACGCCAACGGCGCGCTCATAAGCGAGGCCATCGTCGAGGTCCTCTGCGAACGGCTCTGCTACGTCGCGGGCGTGACGCTGCTGTTTTTGATTTTCCTCATCGCCCTCATGGCCATAGCCAACATACCCAACCTCAGCTACCGCATCCCCAACATGGATTTGCTCAACGACGCGGGCGGCGCGGCCATGGGTCTCGTGAACGGCCTGTGCTACTGCGTGCTGATAAGCTGGTTTTTGCGCTTCGTCGGCCTGATAATCGGGCCGGACACCCTGTCCTCCACGCTGCTCGCGAGGTTCTTCATCTCCATAGACCTCCTCACCGCCGGCGTGGGGATATAAAGGCCGCTTCGCGCGGCAAGTCACCATTGCCCGGCGCGAGCGCCGGGCAGGGGACCTCGTTGGCCGTGAAGGCCGTCGAGGCCTTCACGGCCAGATACCCTTCACGGCCGGAAGCTCTATTATGAACAAACTGTCAATTAAGGTTTTGAGCTATTGACAATTGACACGCTTAGTGATAAATTAGCACTCGGATAAAAAGAGTGCTAATTTTCTTTTCCATACACATGAATGGAAAATTCTGCAATAAACAGGAGATCGGATTTATGCAACCTACCCTTTGCTCACGCTGCAAGAAAAACATGGCAGTGATATTCATAACGCGGATGGACGGGAGCGGGAGCCACAACGAAGGGCTCTGCCTCAAGTGCGCGCATGAGCTGCACATCCAGCCCGTAGACGACATCATCAACCGCATGGGCCTGACGGACGAGGACCTTGACAGCCTCAGCAGCGAAATGCTCGAGGCCCTCAACGGGGCCGAGGGGCTCATGAATATCGACAGCTCGGATTCTGACTCCGAGGACGACGGCAAGACCGCCACCTTCCCCTTCCTCAACCGGCTGATGAGCCAGATGGGCGGCCAGCCGGCCAGGGATAACCCCAACCTGCCCTCCCAGCCCGGCCAGGGCCAGGGCGGCGCGCAGGGAGGCCCCGCGCCCCAGGGCGCCCCGCCGAAGGGCGGCAAGCGCAAGTTCCTGGATAACTACTGCATCGACCTCACCGAGCGCGCGCGCGAGGGCAAGCTCGACGCCATGATAGGCAGGGAGGAGGAGCTGGAGCGCGTCATTCAGATTCTCAACCGCCGCCAGAAGAACAACCCCTGCCTTATCGGCGAGCCCGGCGTCGGCAAAACGGCCATAGCGGAGGGCCTGGCCCAGCGCATAGCGAGCGGCGAGGTGCCCTACAAGCTGCGCGACAAGGAGGTC
>DVJK01000183.1 GCA_018716795.1 Candidatus Scatomorpha merdipullorum
AGCCGTCTCCCGCTGCGCCTGGGGCCTCAAGCGCGCCGAGACCGAGCTCACCCGCCGCATAAAGCGCGAGCCCTTCGTGCCCGATACCGGTATCGCCGAGTTCGCCGAGCGCTGCCTCACCATCCAGGCCACGGGCCTCATCAAGCGTATGCGGTACACCAACTGCTGGCGGCCCGTCATAGGCGTCTCCGGCGGCGTGGACTCCACGCTCGTCATGCTCGCCTGCGCCCGCGCGATGGACATCTGCGGCCTCCCGCGGAGCAACATCGTCGCCATCACCATGCCCTGCTTCGGCACCACCGACCGCACGAAGAACAACGCCATCACCATAGCCGAGCGCCTGGGCGCGGAGCTGCGCGTTATCCCGATAGGCGAGAGCGTGAAGAAGCACTTCGAGACGATAGGCCACGACTTTGACGACCACAGCGTCGTCTTTGAGAACGCCCAGGCGCGCGAGCGCACGATGGTGCTCCTCGACGTCGCCAACAAGGTGGACGGCCTCGACGTCGGCACCAAGGACCTCAGCGAGCAGGCCGACGGCTGGTGCACCTATAACGGCGACCAGATTTCGAACTACGATATCAACGCCGGCCTCACGAAGACCATGGTCCGCGCCGTCGTCAAGCACATAGCCGACACGACGGACGACGCCGAGCTCGCCGCGGCCCTTAACGACATCTGGGATACGCCCGTCACGCCCGAGCTGCTGCCCATAGGCGACGAGGGCGAGCTGCTTCAGAAGAGCGAGGACTCCGTCGGCCCCTACATCCTGCAGGACTTCTTCCTCTACCACATGATAATGCGCGGCGGAAGCCCGGCCAAGGTGCTGCGCCTCGCCGAGATTGCCTTCGCGGGCGAGTTCGACCGCCCCACGCTGATACACTGGATAAAGAGCTACTGCCGCCGCTTCTTCGTGCAGCAGTTCAAGCGCTCC
This sequence comes from Candidatus Scatomorpha merdipullorum, assembly GCA_018716795.1. GTDB lineage: Bacteria > Bacillota > Clostridia > Oscillospirales > Oscillospiraceae > Scatomorpha > Scatomorpha merdipullorum. The sequence continues at coordinate 935 of DVJK01000183.1, forward strand.
GCAAGCGCGGACGGCCCCGCCGCCATGGGCTTCACCCTCAGCCCGCGCGACGGCCACAAGATGCCCTCCGACGCCGAAAACGCCCTCTGGATGAAGGCCGCCGAAGGGCTCGATCAGGCCTGAAACGGCCTCTGACGCCCCTCGCGGAGCGGACAAATGCAATAAAGGACCGGTCATCTGACCGGTCCTTTTGTTTATCGAAGCGGCAGGGCGGCCCCTTGGCGCTGAAACGCCCGCGGGCGTTCCGGGCCGGAATCAGTCCGCGGCTATCACCGGAATCCGGAAAATCCACTCGCCCTCGGAGGCCTTCCAGCCCTGGCTGACGGAGTCGGCGCACCAGGCGAAGCCGTCTATGACGCGGCCCGCGCAGCCGGAGGCGACGAAGACGCCGTCGGCGTCGTAGAGCGTCCGGGTGCCGGGATTGTATATATACGTCTCGCCCGTGGCCTCGTCGCTGACGAAGGAGCACTCGCCGTATATCACGACGCGGCTGTACTCATCCATGACGGCCTGCTCGCCGTCCGCCAGCTCGACGAGCCAGAGCTCGCCGCTGCGGCCCAGCAGGCTCTCGGCGCCGGAGAAGTAGACCTGGCTGCCGTCGGAGAGGAAGACGCGCACGCCCGTCTCGCCCTTGACCCAGTAGCCGCCGTCGGCGGGGATGCCGGTGTAGCCGTAGAACACCGCGGGCTCGAAGGTGGAGGTGCTGTAATACGTGCCGCCGGCCTCGATATGGCCGTAGCCGAGCGTCACCTCGCCGACGCCGGGCAGCTCGAGCCGCACCGCGCCGCTGCTGTCGATAATCTGCCACATGCCGCCGCCGTAGACCGCGGCGCAGCCGCCGGTGAAGCTCGTGGCCTGCTCGTACTGCGGCTGGACGACATACTCGCCGTTCGTGTCGATATAGCCCCAGAGGCCGTTGTTCTTGACCGCCGCCAGGCCCTCGGAGAAGGGGAGGGCGTCGTCAAAATAGCTCGTGCGGCCCTGGTCGCGGTTGAGAGCCGTGCCGTCGGCGCGCAGGAAGCTCTTGGTGCCGCGCTGATAGGTGCAGAGCATCAGCCCGCCCTCGCTCTGCGCGAGCGTGGAGACGCTGCCCGCGGCCATCATGACGCGGTCGGAGAAATTCGCCGTGTCGAAGACCACGCTGCCGTCGCCGGCGTAGCAGACGGCGAGATTGGCCTCCTCGTCCGTCACGCAGAGCGCGCCGAGCTCCATGGGATAGACGCTGACGTAGTCGAAGCCGCTGCACCAGCTGCCGTCCGCGGCGCAGACGGCGTAGCGCCCCTCGGCGTTTTGCAGGATGTACATGGCGAGGTATTCCCGGCCCGGGCCGGACTCAAAGCTCGCGGTCTCGATGCTCTCCAGCACGGGGTCGAGCACTATGCGCCCCGACTCCGTCACCAGGCCGCCGCCAAAGGGCAGGAGCCGCCCGTAGGACGAGGAGGGCTCCAGCTCCGTGAGCGGGGAGGGGCTCAGGCGGGAGTAGACGGCCTCAAAGGGCGCGAATTCCTCGAGCATGGTGCGGTCGGTGGCGATGTTGGGCGCGACGACGGCGTCCTCCTCGGGCTGCGAATCGCCCTCGGCGCGCTCTATCGCCGGGTCTATATACTGCTCCCTGACCGTATCCCACTGTTCGGAGAGGCCGCAGCCCGTCAACAAAAACACGCAGAGCAGCGCGAGAGGTATAATACGTTTCTTCATCACGCAGCCTCCAAATAGCCCTGAGAGGAGATAAAGGCCTGCCCCACGCCGCCCTGGAGCCAGAGCCAGAGCGCGCGCTCGGGCGAATCCTCCGCCGCGCCGGAGCTCACGCCCGCGAGCAGGTCGAGGGCGAAGGGATACTCGCCGGAGCTTATGCTCTGCGCCGTGGGCTCGACGCCGTCGACGGAGACGAGCTGATAGCCGTCCGCGAGCCCGGCGAGGACGCACTCGCTCCAGAAGCCGAAGCCAATCACGTTCGAGCCGGTCATGGGCCGGCTCTCGCCGGTGACAAGGGCCTCGTCGCAGCCTATGAGCCGGCTGAGCGCGGCAACGGAGCCGCTGCCCTCGGGCCGGGTCAGGATTTCAAGCCCGTCGCCGCCGCGGCCGGAGAAGATGCGCTCAAGCTCCTCGGAGCTCAGGTCCGCGTCGCCTCCCTCGCCGACGAAGAAGACCAGCGCGTCGCGGGAGATGGGCGCCGCGTCTATCCCCGAGGGCATTTCCGAGCCCTCGGGCGCGACGGCGAGCGCGGCCTCTCCGCGCCCCAGCGCGGCCCAGACCTCGTCCGTCGCGGCGAAGCTTATCCGCTCCGCGCCCTCGGCGCGGCCGGTGCCCAGCATGATGGCCGCCACGGCCTCCATGAGCGGGGCGGCGGACCTGCCGGCCCAGACCTCGGGGAAGCTCTCCTCCGTGTATTCAAAGTCGAGCGCCGTCTCCTGCGAGGCCGTGGGGTCCGGCGCGAAATCGCCGCAGGCGGCCAGGCCCAGCATGAGCGCCGAGGCCGTCAGCAGCGAGATGAGTTTTTTCATTGCGTATCCTCCCTTGTGGGTGGGTGTTCGAGGCGCGGCGCGCCTCAACCCGATATTATAACGCCTTGCGCCGCCGAGCGCAAGAAAAGCCTTCGGGACAGGCCCCGGCCCCCTCCGGCCGGGTACTTTTATTATAAAGGTTTATTTATGAACAATCTGTCAATTATTCTTCCGCGGCTCTTGACATTGCCCGCGCCCGGTGCTATATTAGCACTCGGAGGTCGAGAGTGCCAACAAAGCCGCGCGGCGGCTTGGGAGACACGGCGCCCGGCCTTCGGGGTGGATATGGCTTTGAGCGACAGGAAAAAGAAAATACTCGCCGCCGTGGTTGAGGAGTATATCCGCACGGCGGAGCCGGTCGGCTCCAAGACCGTGGCGCAGACGGCCAACCTCAGCTGCTCGAGCGCGACCATCCGCAACGAGCTCGCGGAGCTGGCGGGCATGGGCTATCTCGAACAGCCGCACACCAGCGCCGGCAGGGTGCCCACGCCGCAGGGGTACCGCATCTACGTCAACGAGCTCATGGAGCGGCAGAAGCTCTCCCTTGAGGAGACGGAGGCCATCAACCGAAGCCTGAGCGGCAAGCTCAGCGAGCTCGACCAGCTTTTGAGCAGCGTCGGCTCCCTGGCCGCGAGCATGACGAACTACCCGGCCATGGCCATCGCGGCCCCGCCGGCGGCGACGATAAAGCGCTTCGACCTCATATACATCGACGCCAACACCTTTATCATCGTGGCCATGATGAGCAACGACACGGTCAGGAACAAGCTCGTACACCTGCCCGTTTCCGTGGGCCAGGATATGATAGCAAGGCTCTCGGCGGTGTTCAACGCGAACTTCACCGGCATAACGGAGGACAAGATAAGCCCTCTGGCGATACGCGCGGCGGAGCGGGCCGTGGACGACACCATGGGCCTCACCGGAGTTATCGCCTCCTTCGCGATTGAAATCCTCTCCGAGGCCCGGACGGCGGAGACCTGCGTCACCGGCGCGAACCGCCTGCTTTCCCAGCCGGAGTTTCAGGACCCGGCCAAGGCGCACGCGCTCATGAGCTATATCTCGGACGCGGAGCACATCAAGGAGCTGCCCGAGGTCTACGGCGAAGCGGAGGACGGCGTCAAGGTGCTTATAGGCCCGGAGAACGTGGCCGAAGAGCTCAAGGACTCCTCGGTCGTCCTCGCCAGCTACGACATGGGCGACAACACGAAGGGCCTCATCGGCGTCGTGGGCCCCACCCGCATGGACTATTCCACCGTCGCGGCGAAGCTCGGGCTCATCGCCCGGGCGCTTTCGGAGCGGCTCGGCTCCGGGGCGCTGCCGCCGCGAGGGCTGGACAATAAACTTATCATCAAAGAGCTAAAGGAAGATTCGAATGGACAGCACGAACAATAGGCCCGAGGAGGCCCCTATCCCCGAAGAGCAGAGGGCCGAGGCCGAAAACGAAAAGGCTGCCGGAGCCGAAAACGTGCAGCCGGAGACCCAGGCGGGTACGGACGGCGGCGAAAAGGCGCCGGAGCAGCCCGCGAAGGACAAGAAGGCCGAAAAGGCCGCAAAAAAGGCCGAGAAGGCCGAGAAGAAGGCCGAAAAGGCCGAGGACGGCTGCGCCGCGAAGCTCGCGGCGGAGCACGACCGATACCTCCGCCTCGCCGCTGAGTATGACAACTACCGCAAGCGCTCAAACCGCGAGCGCGAGAGCATCTACTCCGACGTCCGGGCCGACACGGTGACGCAGTTCCTGCCCGTGTACGACAACCTCGCCCGCGCGCTGGAGCAGAGCACCGCCGACGAGGCCTACCGCAAGGGCGTGGAGATGATTATGACGCAGTTCAAGGATATCCTGGGCCGCATGGGCGTCACGGAGATAGAGGCGCTGGGCCGGAAGTTCGACCCCGCGCTCCACAACGCGGTCATGCACGACGAGGACGAGACGAAGGGCGAGGGCGAGATAGTCCAGGAGCTCCAGAAGGGCTTCAAGCTGGGCGACAAGGTGATACGCTTCGCCATGGTCAAGGTCGTAAACTGAGTCAATTATCCAAATTCATATAAACTTATTCTTTGTATACTAACTGGAGGCATTCATCATGGGCAAGATAATAGGCATAGATCTCGGCACCACCAACAGCTGCGTGGCCGTCATGGAGGGCGGCGAGGCCGTCGTCATCCCCAACGCCGAGGGCGCGCGCACCACGCCGAGCGTCGTCGCGTTTTCCAAGACCGGCGAGCGTATGGTCGGCCAGGTCGCAAAGCGCCAGGCCGTCACCAACCCGGACCGCACGATAAGCTCCATAAAGCGCGAGATGGGCAGCAACTACAAGGTCAATATCGACAATAAGAGCTACACCCCGCAGGAGATAAGCGCGATGGTGCTGCAGAAGCTCAAGGCCGACGCGGAGGCCTATCTCGGCGAGAAGGTCACCGAGGCCGTCATCACCGTCCCCGCCTACTTCACCGACAGCCAGAGGCAGGCGACCAAGGACGCCGGCAAGATCGCCGGCCTCGAGGTCAAGCGTATAATCAACGAGCCGACGGCGGCTGCTCTGGCCTACGGCCTCGACAAGGAAAACGACCAGAAGATAATGGTCTACGACCTGGGCGGCGGCACCTTCGACGTCTCCGTGCTGGAGATAGGCGACGGCGTCATCGAGGTTCTCGCGACCGCCGGCAACAACCGCCTCGGCGGCGACGACTTCGACGAGTGCGTCACGAAGTACCTCGTGGACGAATTCAAGAAGGACCAGGGCATCGACCTCTCCACCGACCGTGTCGCCAT
>DVJK01000184.1 GCA_018716795.1 Candidatus Scatomorpha merdipullorum
CGCGCGCTCGCGCGGCTTCTCTGCTCCTTTGCCGGCTCAATGCCGCGCAGCAGATAGTCGGTCGTCACGTCGAAAAACTCGGCCATGGCGACAATCCGCTCAAGGTCGGGCGAGGCCTGCTCGGCCTCCCACTTGCTCACCGCCTGGCGGGAGACGCCGACGGCGTCGGCGAGCTGCTCCTGGGTTATGCCCCGGCTCCTGCGCAGAGCCTGGATTCTGTCTAAAATATTCATGTTATGCCTCCTTTCGGCGGAATAAGCATAGCAAATAAGGCGGTTGCGAGTCCACCAAGAGGGCCTTGAACCTTGTCAACCGCCGGTTGACAGCGCTCAGAGCAGGCGGATTTCCTCCGATTCGCCGCCCTCGACGCGCCAGACGGGCAGCCACTCGACCTCCGCCGGCATTTCAAAGCGCAGCGCGGAGTGCGCCGTGTGTCCGGCTCCGGCGCTGAGGCCGAAGACGCCAATGGTTCCGGCGAAGCCCTCTTTCCCGTCGCGCCGCCGGGCTAGGTCGCCCTCCGAGACGTCGCGCAGGAGCAGCGCGTCCGTGTCCGGCGTAAGCGTGTAGCGCAGGACGCGGCAGCACTTGGGGTAAATATAGTCGTCGTCGCGCAAATCGAGGCGCTCGGGGCGGATTTCGTCGACGGTAAGCGCGTATTTTTCGCCCGTCGCGGGGTGGGCGAGCTCGATGACCTTGCCCTCGCGCGCGATAAAAGGCTCGCCGGGCAGGTCGACGGGGTTGGGCTTGAGGGAAAGCGAGAGGCTGCGGACGTCCTCGGGCGCGAGGCCGGGCGCGATATAGCGTATGCTGCGAAAGCTCCAGCAGCGCGAGGGGTCGAGGCCGTAGCGCGCGAGGAAGGAGTCCGGCCCGTGCTTCGCCCCGTCGAGGGAAATCCAGCCCGAGCCGCTGCTGCCCGAGGACTCAATGCGCTCGCCGTTGAGGAGCAGCGCGGCGTCAAAGTCGAAGCCCAGCGGGTTCTCCGCCTCAATCCGCATCCGCTCGGCGGCGGAATATTTGCGCCCGGCGTCCTCGAAGCTCAGGCCGCAGCGCGCCATGAAGGCGGCGAAGTCCTCCGGCGCGACCTCCCGCGCCAGCCGCAGCACAAGGCCCTCGGGGCAGAGGCCCAGCGCCGCGGCCGTCCAGCGCCATCCCAGCGCCTCAAAGCGGGATTTGAGCGGCAGCTCAATCCCCGGCTCGCCGCCGGGCTCAAAGCAGGCCGCGCCGTCCGCCTCCGCCTCCAGTGCGGGTTCGGCGGCGGCCTCCGGCTCAAGATACTTGATTTTGCCGTAGTCAAAGCCCTCCTGCAGCCCGTGGATGTAGGCCCAGGGGTCGGGCGTGGGCTCGAGCGAGAGCGCCGCGGCAATCTCGTCCAGCACCGCGCGCTGCCCGTCCGCGACGGGGTTTTCGGCGAGGTAGGCGTCGAACTGCGCGCGCGTCATATGCGGGCACTGCTCTATGGCCGCGCCGTGCCCGCAGGCGAGCAGGAGCCGCAGGAAATCGCTGAAATCGCGCGCGACCGCGCGTACACGCTCCGGCCCGGCGCTTTCCGGACTGACGGCGAAGACCGTCTCGCCATAGCCGCGCACAAAGCAGTAGTGGACGCCATCGACGCCCTCGCTGCCTATCATGGAATAGCCGCGCGGCGTGCAGAAATAGGGCTCGCCGCCCGGCGCGACGCCGAGCGGCGCGAGATTTATGCCGCTGCGGAGAAATCTTTCGTAGCCTCTGCGCATGAAATCGCCTCCGGAGACAATTATAGCGCCGGCCCGGCGCAAAGTAAAGGGCGCGCCGCGCCGCCGCGGGCGGAAATTTTTTACCTTATACATAAAAGCTGTTTACAAGCCGGCGCCCGGTATGGTATTATTGCCTAAAAGGCAGGAGCGGTTACGGGCCGTCCGCCCTCGCGGCGGCCGGGGAAAGGAGATATTATGACAGCCGAGCTTGAGAGGGCGTATATCGCCATATTGAAGGAGGAGCTTGTGCCCGCCACGGGCTGTACGGAGCCCATCGCCATCGCCTACGCCGCCGCGAGGCTGCGCGAGGTGCTGGGCGCGGAGCCGGAGCAGGTGCGGGTGCTGGTCTCCGGGAACATCATCAAGAACGTCAAGAGCGTTATCGTGCCAAACACGGGCGGGATGAAGGGCATAAGCGCCGCCGTGGCGGCGGGCGTGGCGGCGGGAGACGCCTCCCGCGAGCTGCAGGTCATTGCCGAGGTGCCCGAGGAAAAGCGCGCCGAGATTGCCGAGTGCTGCGAGCGCATGGACGTCGAGGTCGTGTGTACGCACACGCCGCGCCTGCTGGACATCCGGCTCGAGGGCCGCGCAGGCGAGCACAGCGCCATGGTACACATCGCGAACAGCCACACGAACGTCGTCCACGAGGAGCGCGACGGCGAGGTGCTGTTCGACAAGCCCTTTACCGACTCGGCCGAGGACTCGCTGACGGACAAGAGCGTCCTCACCGTGGCGGGCATCCTGGACTTCGCCGGCAGCGTGGAGCTGGAGAAGGTCTCGGAGCTCCTGGAGCTGCAGCTGAAGTATAACCTCGCCATCGCCGAGGAGGGCCTGCGCGGGGATTGGGGCGCGAACATCGGCTCCGTCCTGCTGGCGGAGAACCCGGACGATATCCGCACAGAGGCCCGGGCCTGGGCCGCCGCGGGCAGCGACGCGCGCATGAGCGGCTGCGAGCTGCCGGTCGTGATACTCTCCGGCAGCGGGAACCAGGGCATAACGGCCTCCGTGCCCGTCGCGCGCTGGGCCATGCGCATGGGCGCAAGCCATGAGCAGCTTCTGCGCGCGCTCATAGTCAGCGACCTCGTCACCGCCGAACAGAAGAGCGGGATTGGCCGCCTCTCGGCCTACTGCGGCGCGGTCAGCGCGGGCGTGGGCGCGGGCGCGGGCATCGCCTACCTGCTCGGAGGCGACTACGACGTCATTGCCCACACGATAGTCAACGCCGTCGCCATCCTCTCCGGCACCATTTGCGACGGAGCGAAGCCCTCCTGCGCCGCCAAGATAGCCTCCGCCGTCGAGGCCGGGCTGCTGGGCTACTACATGTACAAGCACGGCCAGGAGTTCAAGAGCGGCGACGGCATAGTCACGAAGGGCGTGGACAACACCCTCGCCAACGTGGGCGTCCTCGCCCGCTCGGGAATGCGTCAGACCGACAGCACGATACTGGACATCATGCTGAACCTCTGCGAATAATGCCGCGACGTAAAAAGTGCCCGGGAATCCGCGGATTCCCGGGCGCTTCGCCTTTTTTCAGTACACCTTTGCGTCCACGAAGCCCACAAGGTCCTCGGGATTCAATATAATCTGCTCGCCGCGCATACCGGCGCTGACGGCAATCTCGTCGAAGAGGACGTAGGTCTCGTCTATATAGGTGGGGTATTTCTTCTTCATGCCTATGGGCGAGCAGCCGCCGCGCATATAGCCGGTGAGGGGCAGCAGCTCTTTGACGTGTATCATCTCCAGCCTCTTGTTGCCGCTGACCGAGGCGGCGCGGCGGAGGTCGAGCTCGTCGAGCACGGGGATGCAGAAGACGAGGATTCCGGTCCTGTCCCCGCGGGTGACGAGGGTTTTGAAGACCTGCTCGGCCGGCATGTCTATCTGCTCGGCGGCGTGCCTGCCGGAGAGGTCGGCCTCGCTGTACTCATATTCCGCCGTGCGGTAGGCTATCCCGGCGGCGTCGAGCAGGCGCATGGCGTTCGTCTTTGTCATTTCCCGGCCTCCCTTATCGCAGCGGCCCATTTATCGCAGACGCCCCGGACATATTCCGCGTCCAGCTCCGGGAAGGGCGTCACCGGCGCGGGCGCGGCGGCGTACTCGCCGAGCGGGCGGAGATAGTACGCGAGGTCGAGCCATCTGCCGAGCTTCCAGCCCGTGCGGCGCATGGTGAAGAGGTGCGTGAAGCCGCATTTTTCGTGCAGCCGCTCGCTGGGCGGGTTGGGCACGGCGACGGTGCCGTAGGCGTTGACGAAGCCTTGGGCCGTCAGGAGCTCGCAGAGCGCGCCGTAGAGCGCCGTTCCCGCGCCCAGGCCCGTCGCCTCCGGGGCGAGGTAGACGGAGAGCTCCGTATCCCAGTCGTAGGCCGCACGCTCGCGGAAGCGGTGCGCGTAGGCGTAGCCGAGCGGCCTCCCCTCCGAGACGCAGACGAGCCAGGGATAGCGCCGCGTTATATCCTCTATCCGGCGCGTGAACTCCGCCGCGTCCGGCTCCGGCGCCTCAAAGGTCACGACCGTGTGCGTATAGGGCCCGTATACGGCGGCGCAGCCCGCCGCGTCCGACGCCCGGGCAGGGCGGATGAGATAGGACATAGTCTCGCTTCCTTCGCGTGGTATAGGCATATTAAACCGCAAAGCCGCGCCGCTGTCAATCGGCGGGAGAAAAAAACGAAAGGGCCGCCGGTTTTGCCGGCGGCCCTTCGGCCGTGCAAGGCTTATATCACACCTTGAAGTTGACGCTGGTGTCGCCCTGGAGGTCGGCGCCGAACTCGTAGTCCTTGCCGGGCAGGACGGCGTTGAGGACTATGCCGACGATGGCGGCGGTGGCGAGGCCGGAGAAGCTGACGGCGCCGATATGTATCGCGCCCTCGCCGGAGTATGTGACGCCAATCGCGAGCACGAGTATCAGCGCGGCGATTATGACGTTGCGGCTCTTGGTGAAGTCGACGCGGTTCTCGACCACGTTGCGCACGCCGACGGCGCTTATCATGCCGTAGAGCACGAGGCTGACGCCGCCTATCGTGGCGGTGGGCATGGCGTGGACGAGCTCGGCGAACTTGGGGCAGAAGCTGACGACAATCGCCAGCACGGCGGCGATGCGTATGACGCGCGGGTCGTAGACGCGGCTGAGCGCGAGGACGCCGGTGTTCTCGCCGTAGGTGGTGTTGGCCGGCGCGCCGAAGAGCGCGGCGAGGCTGGTGGCGAGGCCGTCGCCCAGCAGCGTGCGGTGCAGGCCGGGCTCCTCAATATAGTTGCGCTCGCAGGTGGAGGAGATGGCGCACATGTCGCCGATGTGCTCGACCACGGTGGCGAGGGAAATCGGGACTATCGTTATCGCGGCGGTGAGCAGCAGGCCGGTGTCGAGGTTGTCGCGGCCGAAGAGGCCGAAGACCGTCTCGCTCCAGGTCACGGGGACGCCTATCCAGGCCGCCTCGCGCACGGCGGTGAAGTCCACCTGCCCGGCGATGCCGCCGACCACATAGCTCACTATGACGCCGAGGAGGATGGGGATAATCTTGACCATGCCCCTGCCCCAGATGTTGCAGACGATGACGACCAGGATGGCGACCAGGGCCACGGGCCAGCTGGCGGAGCAGTTGTCCACGGCGCTGCTCGAGAGCGAGAGGCCGATGCTTATTATAATGGGGCCGGTGACAATGGGCGGGAAGAAGCGCATGACGCGCTTGACTCCGAAGGCCTTGAAGGCCGCCGCCAGCACGAGGTAGACGAGGCCCGCGCAGGCCACGCCGAAGCAGGCGTAGGGCAGCATCTCGGCGTTGGGTATCGTGGCGTTGCCCGCCTCGTCGAGCAGCATGGGCGCGATGGCGGCGTAGCCCCCGATGAAGGCGAAGCTCGAGCCCAGGAAGGCCGGGACCTTGCCCTTGGCCAGCAGGTGGAAGAGCAGCGTGCCGAGGCCCGCGAAGAGCAGCGTCACGCTGACCGAAAGGCCCGTCAGCGTCGGCACCAGCACGGTCGCGCCGAACATGGCGAACATGTGCTGCACGCCGAGCACGAACATACGCGGCGCGCCCAGCGTGCGCGCGTCGTAAATTGGCTCCGCGCCTATGTTTTTCTTGTTCATTGAGTCGATTCCCCTCTTGCTTGGGCGCTCGCCGCCGCTTGCGGGCGGACGCCCGGATTTTCTTCTTTCTCGGCCGCTTCGGCGCGGCCTCGCCTATTATATCCGCATAGCGCCCCGCGCGCAAGGGCTTGTTCAAAGATAATTCACAGGAATTCATGCTTTGCTCATAAAATTCTAATGACTCGTTAATTTTTACGCTGTATTATTCTAAGCGTAGACGGCGAGAGCCGTCGGCACACCTCTTTTTCCCCTCTCTTTTTTCACAGTCCGCGCCCATCCCCCACGGCGCGGAAAGTAAGGGGCGGCTCATCCCCCAAGCGCCGCCCCATCCCCCTCAAAAACGAAACCGCCCGGAGCCCCCCTCTCCGGGCGGTTTTGCTTTTTTAAAAAATTTCTTTTATTTTTAACGTTACTTTAATTTTTCTCCTGTATAGTGTGACCATCACAAGAAAACAGCTTGAAGGAGAAATCACAATGAACAACAATTACAGCATAGACCTCAACACCGCCCTCCGCCTCGCCTGCCTCGAGGCCGGACTTGAAAACGCCGCGCTTGAGAGCGCAAAGCTCGCCGGCGGATACTGGGAGCTGGAGCTCAGCGCGGACGAGATGCGCTACGACTGCTTCGTCGACGCCGAGAGCGGCGAGGTCTGCGGCCTCGACTTCTACCCCGTGCCGGTTGAGGAATACCCCGCCGAGCGTCAGGAGCCCGCCGGACGAAAGGCAGCCTGATATCTATGAACCAAGCCCTCATACTCGCATTTTTGTTCTTCATGGGCTCGATTGCCGGCTGGGTGATCGAGCTCATTTTCCGCCGCTTCTTCTCCTCGGCCAACCCCGGGCGGCGCTGGATAAACCCCGGCTTCTGCACGGGGCCCTGGGTGCCGCTCTACGGCCTGGGCCTCGCCGCGCTCTATTTGATTGTCTCGCTGGAGCGCTATTCGATATTCGAGAGCGTCTTCTGGACGCGCGCGGCGCTCTTCCTGGCCGGGGCGGCCGCCATGACGGCGATAGAGTACGTCTGCGGCATCCTGAGCCTGAAGGTGCTGCACGTGAGGCTCTGGGATTACCGCGGGCAGTGGGGCAACATCCAGGGCATAATCTGCCCGAAGTTCTCCGCGGCCTGGGCCCTGCTCGTGGCCGTGTACTATTTTCTCATACACCCGTATATCCTGGACGCCCTCGCCTGGCTGTCCGGGAATTTGGCGTTTTCCTTCTTCATCGGCCTCTTCTTCGGCGTGTTCATAATCGACGCCGTCAACTCCGCGGGCATCGTCCGCAAGCTGCGCGCCTTCGCCGTGGAGAATCAGGTCGACGTCCGCTGGGAGCAGCTCAAGCAGCGCGTCCGCGCCTATCAGGACGAGCGCAACGAAAAGCACAGCTTCCTGCGCCCCTTCAAGTCCTCCAGGCCCCTCCGCGAGCACCTTCGCGACTGGCTTGAGGAGCGCGGCGCCCGGCACGAAAATTCACCCTTGTAAAACCCCATTGTAAAATGTTATAATAATATTTGCGCCGGCCCGTTTCGCCGTTTCCCGCGCGAGACGGGCCGGGCTTCGCCGCTTTCCGGGCGGGCCGCGGGCGAAAAGCCGCGGCAGGGGCCGGCAGCATGGAGAGGTGTCCGAGTGGTTTAAGGAGCCGGTCTTGAAAACCGGTGACCCGGCGACGGGCCATGGGTTCGAATCCCATCCTCTCCGCCACATCAATAATTCCAGCCGGAGGAGGCCAGAGATATGGGTGATTTCAGGGTTATAACGGACGGCTCCGGCGATTTGCCCGCCGAGGTCATAAGGGCGCGCGGCATCCGCGTCATAAACTTCTTCGTCATGCTCGGCAGCGGGGATTACCTCGAGCAGAACGCTGACATAGGCGACGACGAATTCTATGAGTGGCTGGTGACGCACCCGGGCGTTTATCCCAAGAGCTCCACGCCCTCCACGCAGGACTATCTCAGGGTCTTCACCGAGCTCGCCGAGGCAGGGGAGAAGGCCGTCGTCCTGTGCATAACGGAGAAGTTCTCAAACTCCTACCAGACCGCGTGCATCGCGCTCGACCTCCTGCGCGAGGACTATCCCGACGCGGAGATAACGGTTATCAACACCATGGTCAACACGGTCCTGCAGGGCCTCATGGTGCGCGAGGCCTGCAATATGCGCGACGCGGGCGTGGGCTATGCGGAGGCCGTCGAGCGGCTTTATGAAATACGCCCCACGGGCCGCATCTTCTTCACGATTGGCAGCATAGATTATCTCGCCCACGGCGGGCGCATAGGCCGCCTGGCCGGAAAGGTCAGCTCCGCGCTGAGCATACGCCCGGTCATAACCCTCAAGGAGGGCGAAATCTTCCTCGGCGGCGTCGCCCGCGGCCGCGCCAAGAGCGTGGACAAGGCCCTCAAGAACGCGAGGGAGTACCTGGCCGAGACCTTCACCGCCCGCGAGCAGTTTGA
>DVJK01000185.1 GCA_018716795.1 Candidatus Scatomorpha merdipullorum
ACCCACGGTGCGTCAACCGTGTGTTGACCGACCAACGATTTATATTTCGCGGGCACAGCCCGCGCACCATTTTGTACGGTCGAGCCGAGGTAGTCCGTAGACCGAGGCCGGGCGGGCGTGGAAGCCCGCCCCTACGGTGGGTTGCGTGGGTTGACTGGCGACGTTATTGCATCGCACCGACGTCGGCCGCAACCCCTCAGTCACGGCGCTTTGCGCCGCGACAGCTCCCCTTTCAGGGGAGCCGAGGGGTGGGCAGAGGTTTGCGGCGTTTACGTATCTGCTTCCCACGATGCTGATACCTACGTTTCGCTGACGCCCGTAAGGGGCGGCGTCCTCGACGCCCCGCGTTCGCGGGATTGCCGGGGTGGGTTAGACGCATCCGTTAGGGCTGACCGATTGCCCCCACGTTTCCCACGGTGTGCTCGCCTCGCGTCCGTCGCCCAGCGTATGCGATTTCGCGGGCACAGCCCGCGCACCATTTCATACGGGCGTCCGAGGTTGTCCGTCATTCCAGGCCGGGCGGGCGTGGAAGCCCGCCCCTACGAGGCGTGGGTGCGCGGAACCGACGCCGTTAGTCAACCGGCGAACGGCGCACCGAGGACGGTGCGCCCTACGACATGCGGGAAAGTGTCAGCGTAAAACCAACGCCGTCCGTCAACCGACGGCGGGGCGTCGGGGACGCCGCCCCTTACGGGCGGGTGCGTGTGGGTAGGTTTCAGCGGAGCCGTGAGGTGGGCGTGCATCCGCCCGCGCGGCGAATATGCAAAAAGGACCGGTCTTCGGGCCGGTCCTTTTTTGCGGTGGGCGGGCTCAGTTCAGGCCGGCCTTGACTTCGTTGAAGAGGTTATCCATGAGGGCGGTGGCGTCGTCGCTCAGGGCTACGAAGGCCTCGCCGCGCGCGAGGGTTTCGCTGTCGGGATAGGCGACGGGGTTATTGGCCATCTCGGGGTCCATGAACTCCTTGGCGGCGGAGACGGGCGTGCCGTAGCCGATGTAGTCCATGTTGCCGCCGGATATCTCGGGGCTGGTGAGGAAGTTGATGAAGAGCTCGGCCTCCTCCTTGTGCTCGGCGCTCGCGGGGATGCACATGGCGTCGATGAAGACGTTGAAGGTCTCCTCCTCGGGCAGGTAGAAGGCGAGGTCGGGGTTGGAGTCCATCATCAGCATGGCGTCGCCGGCGTAGTAGGGCGCAATCCAGGCCTCCTCGTTCTCCATGAGGTTGTACATATCATCCATCTGATAGCTCTGGAGTATCGGCGTCTGCTCGCGCAGGAGGTCGGCGGCGGCCTCGAGCTCGGCCGGGTCCTCGGTGTTGAGGCTGTACCCCAGCACGGCCTCGGCGATGGCGAAGGCGTCGCGGGAGTTGTTAATCATGACTATCTTGCCGGCGTACTTGTCGTTCCAGAGGAGATCCCAGCCGCCGATGTCGGCCTCGTCGACATACTTGGTGTTGTATATCACGCCGACGGTGCCCCAGGTGTAGGGCACGGAGTACATGTTGTCGGGGTCGTAGCTCTGGTTCTTGAAGGTGTCGTCCACCAGCTCGTAGTTGGGGATGTTGTCGAAGTTGAGCGGGAGGAGCATATCCTCGCGTATCATGCGGGCTATCATGTAGTCCGAGGGGATGATGACGTCGTAGCTGACGCCGCCCTGGGCGAGGCGGGTGTAGAGCGCCTCGTTGCTCTCATAGGTGTCGTAAATGACGTCTATCTCGGGATAGGCCTCTTCGAACTCGGCGATGACGTCTATATAGTCGTCGCTGCCGTCGGCGATGTTGACGCCCCAGTTGTACACATGGAGCTTGGTTTTCTCCTCGCCGCAGCCCGAGAAAGCGAGCATTCCCACGGCGAGGGCGAGGACAAGTATGACGGATACGACCTTTTTCATTGATAAATCCCCCTTATTCATGCTTGGTTGAGTTTTTTGCGCACCTGGCGCTTTTCGTCGCGCGCCTGGACGATGTTCATGCCAATCATCACGACGAGAATGAGGAAGAACATCAGCGTGAACATGGCGTAGTACATCGGAGGCACGGGCTTTCGGACTATGGCATAAATCTCGACGGGCAGGGTCGAGAAATCCGACGAATAGGTGAAATAGCTTATGACGAAATCGTCAAGGCTCATGGTGAAGGCCATTATCGCGCCGGCGATGATGCCGGGCCAGAGCTCGGGCAGCATGACCTTGAAGAAGCCCTGCACCGGGGTGCAGCCGAGGTCCTGCGCCGCGTCCATGAGCGAGGGGTCGGCCTGCCGCAGCTTGGGCATGACGGAGAGTATCACATATGGCAGGCAGAAGGTGACGTGCGCTATGAGCAGCGTTCCGAAGCCGAGTATGTTCTCCGTGCCCAGCATACTCCGCCCGACGAAGACGAAGAGCAGCGAGAGGCTTATGCCGGTGACAATCTCGGGGTTCACGAGCGGGATGTTAGTCAGCGTCATGACGGCGCGGCGCATCTTCCCGCGCAGGGCGTGGATGCCGAGCGTGGCCATCGTGCCGAGCAGCGTGGCGATGAGCGCGCTGCTTACGGCGAGGATAAGGGAGTTCGCGAGCAGGCGGAGCGAGTCGCTGTCCGCGAAGAAGTCGAGGTAGTTGTCGAAGGTGAAGCCCTCGAACTCGCTCAAATCGCGGCCGTCGTTGAAGGAGCCGACGAAGAGGACTATCATCGGGGCGTAGAGGAAGAGCAGCACTATGGCCGTCCAGACCTTGCCGGCGCGTCTCATATCGTGGCCACCTCCTCGTCGTCGTCCGTGAAGCGGTTCATGAGGCCTATCGAGATGAAGACCAGGAGCATGAGTATGAGGCTCATCGCCGCGCCGAGGTTCCGGTTGAGCGAGCCCTTGAACTGCGTCTCGATGATGTCGCCGACCATGATGTTCTCCGTCGCGCCGAGCTTCTGCGAGATGTAGAAGGTGCTGACCGCGGGGACAAAAACCATCGTTATCCCGGAGACTATGCCCGGCACGGAGAGCGGGAGAATGACGCGGCGAAAGGTCTGAAGGTTGTCGCAGCCGAGGTCCTGCGCCGCCTCAATGAGCCGCGGGTCGAGCTTGACGATGACCGTGTAGAGCGGCATTATCATGTATGGCAGGTAGTTATACACCATGCCCATTATGACGCTGCCGGAGTTGCGTATGAGCGGCAGCGGGCCAATGCCGAAGAGGCCGAGGAAGCTGTTTATTATGCCGGTGTCGCGCACAAGGCTCACGAGCGCGAGGGTGCGCAGCAGGAAGCTCATGCACATCGGCAGCGTGACCAGCAGGTAGAGCACGCGCTGCATGCTGGCCGTGGAGCGCGCTATCACATAGGCCACGGGGTAGCCGACTATGAGGCATATCACGCAGGCCGCGAGGGCGTACCAGATAGAGCGCAGGAAAATGGGCAGGTAACCCGAGGCGTTCTGGAAATTGTCCAGCGTGAAGGCGCCGGAGCTGTCCGTAAACGCGAAGTAGGCCACCATGGCGAGGGGTACGACCGTGAAGATGGCCATCCAGGCGATGTAGGGCCCGGCGAGGAACTTACTCTTCATTGTTGAGCGCCTCCTCGGGATTCTCCTCCCCTCCTATCACCGCGTCGGGGTCGTTTATCTCGTCGTACTCGGCGCTGTACGAGCTGTAATCGCCGAACATGCCGGAGTATTCGCTCCTGTGCATGACGTGTATGTCGTCGGGCGTCAGC
>DVJK01000186.1 GCA_018716795.1 Candidatus Scatomorpha merdipullorum
ATGGCGCTGGTGCCGCCGTCGAGGTTCATGGCCTGCATGCAGCCGTGCCTTTCCAGGATGTTTGAGCACTCCTCGACGCTGACGCCGAGCGAGTCGATAAGCCGCCCCTCTATGACGAGCATCAGTATCTCGCCGCGGTCCGACTGGCCCATGACCGCGCGGGGATTGAGGCTGTCCCAGCCCCAGGTGTTGAGCCGCTCGCCGTCGACGATAAGCGCCGGGGTGAACTCCACGGCGTCGGTGGCCGCGGGATCGACGGGCGCGGAGGCGTCGACGATGTAGAAGCAGTTGTCCTCGCGCAGCTCCATGCGCTTATAGCTCCAGCCCAGGTGGTCGCCCTGACCCACTCCGTTCGACATGGCGTAGCCGTTGAGCGCGCCGCCGTTTCCGACGCCGCCCTCGTCGATAAAGGCGCTCGCGGTCATGGCGAGGACGCCGTTGTGCGCCCGGGCTATCTCGCCCGCGGTCTGCCCGCGCTCGCCGAGGTAGGCCGAGTTCTCAACGGAGAGGCGGCTCGGATCCTTCGCCACGGCCAGCACGCCGCGGTAGCCGCTGCCGCTGACGCGAAGGAGCAGCACGCGGTTCGGCACGTCGACGGCCAGCACCTGCTCGCCCATCGTCGTGCGGATGTCCGTGCCCTTGTCGGAGAGCCCGGCCTCGTTGATGTATAGCTCCGCCCAGCCGTTTCCAAGCGCCTCGGGGTGCGCGCCGAGGTAGGCCTCCATGCTCTCGCGGTCGAGCTCCCAAAAGAGCTTGTAGAAGTCCTCCTCGCCGGAGACGTCGACGCTCTCCGGCCCCTCGCCGGCCCAGTCCACGGCGGAGGAGTGCTCGGTCTGCTCCTGCTGGGCCTGGCCGCGCAGGGCCATGGCCTCGTCTATGACGCCTCGCGGGATGAAGGCCGTCGCGAGCCACTGGTGGTTCATGGTGTCCATGGCGGTCTGTATGTATATTGTGCGCCACTTGGCGATAAAGGGTATGTCGGAGAAGACGCAGAGGCAGTAGAGCCCCGCAAGCGCCGCGAGGACCGCGAGCAGGACCCGCGGCCATCTCCGCCGCCGCCTCCGCTCCGCATGCCTCGCGCCCGTGTTCCCGAAAAGCTTGATGCCGTTCACGATTTCGCTCCCGTTTCAGAAGATTGCCGCCTATAATACCACCGCCGCCGCGCAAAGTAAATGCCCCGGGATGTTTGTTTACAAATAATATACGCCCAGGTCACAAAGCCCGGCGGATACCGGACGACGCCGGTTCGCCGCACCAAAGGTGCGCGGGCTGTGATACGCGGGATTGAATGCGTTGGGCGGTGGACGGGGGCGGGCGCACCGTGGGTGACGCTGGTGCAATTGGCCACGCTGAACAACTGCGTATAACGTGGCCCGGCACTCACGCGAACGCGGGGCGTCGAGGACGCCGCCCCTTACGGGCAGCAGCGAGACGTAGGTATCCGCATCGCGGTAAACAGTTGCGCAAACGCCGCAAACCTCTGCCCGCCTCTTGGCTCCCCTGAAATGGGAGCTGTCACGGCGCGATGCGCCGTGACTGAGGGGTTGGTGCAATTTTGGTGCGGCGAAACCACGTTATCCGTCAATCGACGCCGGGCGGGCGTGGAAGCCCGCCCCTACGGTGCGAGCGGTGAGGTGTGCGCGTGGAACCGGTGTCGTCGGTCAAGCGACGGCAGCGCACCGAGGACGGTGCGCCCTACGAGGCGAAACGTAACGTTCAGCAACAAACCCACGCCGTCGGTCATCCAGAGGAAGGGGCGTCGGGGACGCCGCCCCCTACGGGTTGTGCGTGTGGGTAGGTTTCAGCGGAGCCGTGAGGCGGGCGGGAAGCTTGGGTATAGTTTTCAGCACCCGTTACGCTGTATGCCGCGACGTTCGTTTTGCTGCCGGCCCGTAGGGCGCACCGTCCTCGGCGCGCCGCGGTCGAGCGACCGCCGGGGTGGGTTAGCCGCAGACGTTCAGCGTGACCAACCGCTCCCGCGTTTGATACGGTGCGCCCGCCTTGCGTCTATCACCCAACGTATGCAATATCGCGGGCACAGCCCGCGCACCATTTCACACTGGCGTACCGAGGTAGTCCGTCATCCCAACCCCGGGAGGGCGTGGAAGCCCTCCCCTACAGCGTGAATGGGAAGGTGTCGGCGCGGAACCGGCGTCGTCCGTTATCCGGGCTTCGTTAGGCGCAGCCGACTGCACCTGCGCTTCCCGCGGCGCGGCGGCGCATATTGCGCGCAAAAAGGACCGGCGCGGGCCGGTCCTTTTGCGCTGGGTGCAGCGCGGGTTATTTTGTTCCGAAAATCCTGTCGCCGGCGTCGCCGAGGCCGGGGACTATGTAGCCGTGGTCGTTGAGGTGGTCGTCAAGGGCGGCGAGGTAGATGTCGACGTCGGGGTGCTCGGCCTGCATGCGCTCGACGCCCTCAGGCGCGCCGATGATGCTCATGAGCTTGATGTGCTTCACGCCGACCTCCTTGAGGAACTGGGCCGCGGCGGCGGCGCTGCCTCCGGTGGCGAGCATGGGGTCGACGATTATCGCGTCGCGCTCGGCGATGTCAGGCGGCATCTTGAAGTAGTACTTCACGGGCTCAAGCGTC
>DVJK01000187.1 GCA_018716795.1 Candidatus Scatomorpha merdipullorum
GCGCTGCCGACGCCCCATTCGTTCATGAGCAGCCAGCTGTACTGCTCGCTGTCCAGGCCGCGCGGGAGGTAGTTTATCGTGACGACGCATATCTGCGCGCCGTCGCAGTACCGCTCAAGCGGGCCGGAGGCGTTGATTATGAGCTCCTTCGTGCTCTCGGAGAGCGTCCCGGCGTTATCGGTGACGTAGAAATCCGACCCCGGCTCGATTATCTCGTCCGCGGCGAGGGCCCCGGCGCTCAGCGCAAGGCAGAGCGCGAGGGCGAATATAAGGGAAAGGGCTCTTTTCATACTCTCAGCTGAAGGTTTCGGGCGGGTTTACCTCGGCGAACTCCGCCAGCTCGCGCGTGGGGAATTTGTTATAGGTGCCGCGGATGAAGTCGAGCACCTCGCTGTTATAGCTGTTCTCCTCAATCATCTTCTGCGCGCCGTTATAGGCGGTCTCGTAGTCGTTTACAAGCCTGCGCTCATCGTCCGCGAGCTCGAGCCCGTCGAGGATGCCGACGGCCCTGGCAAAGGACTTGTCGAGATCGTCGTTCGCGTATTTCATGGAGCTGATGTCCGCCTCCTCGCAGGCCCAGACCAGGTAGTCGCGGTCGTAGTAGAGCTCGTCGGCGGCCTCGTCGTCGTACTTGACGAGCACGGTCCAGACGCCGTTGGAGGCGGAGAGCTTCTCCTGAAGGCGGGAATAGATGCTCCGCTGCCCGTCTATGTCCTCGAAAAAGCCGTCCTCAACGGCGGCGACCTCCGCGCCGAGCTTGGCGCGGGTGTTGAAGGCCAGGATGCCCGAGCAGAGTATGACGGCCAGGATGACGGCCACAACGGGCTTTTTGAAGAAATCCATGCCTTAACCCCTCAGCTCCAGGAGCTTCTGCTTGAGCTCGCCCTCTATGCGGCCCAGCTCGACCTCGGCCTCGGCGCGCTTCGCGGCCCCGTCGGCCTGGATCTGCCGCACCTCCTCGAGGGTGCTTATGAGCTCCTGATTGGTCTTCTGCAGCGTCTCAATGTCCACAATCCCGCGCTCGGCCTCGCGCGCAATCTCCACGCTGCCCTGATGCAGCTTCTCCGCGTTCTGCTGCAAAAGGCGGTTCGTGACCTCGTTGACGTTCCGCTGCGCCTCCATGGCCTGCTGGCTGTGGTGCAGCGTGAGGGCCATGACCATCTGGCTCTTCCAGAGCGGGATGGTGTTCACGATGCTCGAGCGTATCTTCTCGGCCATGACGGAGTCGTTCGACTGTATCATGCGTATCTGCGGCGCCATCTGGACGCTTATCGTGCGCGTGAGCTCGAGGTCGTAGAGCTTCTTCTCAAAGCGGCCTATCATATTGGCGAAGTCGTTCGCCGCCTGCGCGTCCTCGGCCTTGCCGGTCTCGCGCGCCTTCGCCTGCAGCTCAGGCAGCTCCTTCTCGCGCAGCTCCCTGCACTTGAGCTTGCCGGCGAGGATGTACATGGTGAGCTCCTTGTAGTACTGCTGATTCTTCTCGTACATCTTG
The DNA here is from genome assembly GCA_018716795.1 of Candidatus Scatomorpha merdipullorum. Lineage (GTDB taxonomy): Bacteria > Bacillota > Clostridia > Oscillospirales > Oscillospiraceae > Scatomorpha > Scatomorpha merdipullorum. The sequence goes on from DVJK01000187.1 coordinate 1,493, forward strand.
TCCATCATGGCGATGTCCTTCATCAGCGTGACCTCATGCTTTTCAAGCTCGGCGGTAATCTTGTCGACGTTGTCCTCGGCCTTGTCGTACTGCGCCTTGAGCGCGGCTATGTTCTGGCGCTGCTTTTTGAAGAAGCCCAGGAAGCCCTTCTTCTCGCTCTCGTCAAAGTCGAGGCCCTGGAGCTCGACCACGAGGTCGGCGAGCTCGTCGCCGATGGCGCCCATGTCCTTCGTGCGCACCTTGCCGAGGGCCGCGCCGGAGAAGTCGGCGATGTTCTTCTGCGCCGCGGAGCCGTAGTTGAGAATCTGCTCCGAATTGGTGACGTCTATCTGCCCGGCGAACTGCGTGACGGCGGCCTGCTCCGCGCTCGAAAGCCGCTCAAACTCCAGCTGCTCGGCCGGGGCCTCCTCCTTTTTGACCTCGGCGGGAGCGGTCTCGGGCTCCTCAAAGTTCAGGGCCTCGGCCGCGGAGGCGGCGTTGGGGTCGAGGGTGAGGGAGGGGATGAACTCATTGTTCTCTGCCATGCTATCTTATCCTTTCCGGTTTATTTACTGATCCTGCCCGGCGCGGGCGGCCTTTATAATCGTGTCCTGCTCCTCCTCGCCCATGAGGCCCTCGCGCTCGAGCAGGCGGTTCATGACGGAGATATCCGTCTCGATGTCCAGCGCCTGGTCCTCAAAGAGGCTGTCGAGCTGCTTCTTGAAGGCGTCCACCGCGGTGTCGAGCATCTCCTCGATGCTGGACATGCTGCGGCTGAGGTTTTCGCCCTCTATGCCCTGTCCGCTCATGCGGTCGTAGGCGTGCAGCAGCTTTATGACGGTGGGGAGGTAGTAGTCGAGGAATTTGCGTATGTCCGGCACGTCCGAGGGGTCGTCTATCGCGTCCTGGACTATCTTGTCCGAGATGCGCATCAGCTCGTTTATCCTCGAGCGGACCTCGGGCGACTCGATGGACGAATAGAGCCGGCCCATCTCGCGTATCGCCGTGCGCCCCTCCTCGACGACCTCGGCCACCTCGGGCTCGAGGGGCTTCTCGTCCTTTTTGGACGCGGCCTTGGCGCGCTTTGGCCGCTCCTCCGCCTCCTCCGGCTCCGCGCCCTTCGGCTTGAGCAGCCGCGGCAGCAGCGCCGTGCTCACGCCGCAGGCGAGCGCCGAGATGAGGAAGCTCACGGCCAGGCCCCACATCTTGTACATGGGGAAGGCCAGCGCGCAGAGCAGCCAGGCCAGCATGAATATGTATATGGGCAGCACGTTTGCCCAGCCCTTGGATTTTTTCTTTCGTTTCAAGCTCACGGCCTCCATCGTGTCTATACTGATACTATATTATTCTAATTCCAAAGAAACTCCGCGTCAAGAGGCAATGCGGAAAAGAAAAAACGGCTCGACTTTAACAAAGTTAAATGTTATATTGTGTTTTGTTAAAGGAGGGGATGACATGCCGCCTCGCCGCCGACGAGCTCATAGACGTCGACGCGGCGAAGCTGCTCATAAGCGAATATAAGAAGCTGAAGGGAGAGAAGGGAGAATAATGCGTACCGCAATCGTGATTGTCCTAATGCTATTGGCCGTGCTGCTGCAAATGTACCTCTCGCGCCTGCCGAAGCGCTGGCCGGGCCTGGTGCTGCCGATAATCGCGTTCCTGCTTTCGCTACTCTACCCGCTGAACATGGCCGGCCCCGGCGGCGACAGGGGAGCGCTTATGGCGCAGCTGCTCCTTGTCTGGCTTATCGCCAACGTGCCCACGCTGATACTGCTGGCCATTTACCTCGGCTCCCGCCGCCGCATGGGCAGAAGCCGCGAGCGCATGAAAATGGACGCACAGGACCTTGAATAAAAACTCCTCCGGCTCAGCCGGAGGAGTTTTTCGCCTCGGGGGATTTCGCCGAGAGAAAGACCGTCAGCGTTATGAGGGCGAAGCCCGCGAGCTCCGCCGCGCCGAAGCGGGTTTGAAGCCAGCGCGCGGAGAGTATGGCGGCGGTGGCGGGCTCGAGGCAGCCGATGAGCGTGGCGCGCTCGGGGCCTATGTATTTGACGCCCAGGAGGAAGATTGAGAAGCCGCCCGCCGTGCCAACGAGGACGATGACGGCAATAAGCGCGAAGGCCCTCGCGTCAAGGCCCTCGGGCAGGAGCCAGACCCGCTCGGCTATCCCGGGCGCGGCGCCGCCGATGAGCATACCCCAGCCGGTTATGAGCGCGCTGCCGTATTTGGCCGTGATGGGCCGGGAGAAGAGCGTGTAGGTCAGGACGCCCGCCGCGGATATGAGCCCGAAGGCGAGGCCCGCGGGCGTCAGCGCCATTTCGCCGGGCCTTCCGTGCGTGGCGACGAGGAAGGTGCCCGCCAGCGCGCAGGCGAGGGCGGCAAGCTGCGCCGCGCCCGGCCTCTGCCGCCGCCGCGCGGACATGAAAAGCGCCATCATGACCACGTTCAGGCTTTGCAGCACCGTCGCCGTCGCGGAATTCGAGTGCTCAATCGCCGCGAGATAGGTGAACTGGCAGAGCAGCAGGCCGGGGAAGGCGTAGGCCAGGAGCCAGAGGAGGTCGCGGCGCGAGCCGAAGGGCTCAAGGAGCCGCCGCGGCCCCTTCGATGCCGTGAATATGAGCAGCGCAAGCCCGGAGAGCAGCATCCTCACCGCCGTCAGCCAGCCGGAGTCCAGCCCGTAATCCGCAAAAAGGCACTGGCTGCAGACACCGGAGAATCCCCAGCCTATCGCCCCGAGGGCGGAGCATATTATACCCTTCGCCATCGCATGTTTCGTCATCTCATCATCTCCGCAGTAAGTGAACAGCTCAAAGTATAAAGATAAAGCGCGCTTAAGTCAAGTTCGCGCGTTCCGGGGCTTTTCTTTTATTATTGTGTGTGCTACAATAAACTGAACAACTATCTGTACGCGAGGGAGCAGACATGCCTGATTTTCAC
>DVJK01000188.1 GCA_018716795.1 Candidatus Scatomorpha merdipullorum
GGCGAGGCTCTTCCCGCTGTTCCTCGCGCCGCTGCCCCTGCTGGCCTACACGCGCGTCACCACCTCGAACCTCTACGCCACGGAGAAGGCCGGGGCCTCGTACCTGCTCGTATACGCCGAGCCCATCCTGACTCTTGCGCTGCTGCTCGCGCTCCCGGGCCCGCTGGGCCTCGGCCTGGACGGGGTCTGGCTCGCAGTACCGGCGGCCCAGGCGCTCAACTGGGCAATAAGCCTCGCGGTCAAGCACGCGGTTAAATAACGCCCGAAGCGCCCTCTTTCGAGGGCGCTTTTCCTGTCCGCCGCTGGGCCGCGGGCCCGGCGCCCTATCCGGCGCGGAGGCAGCGAGCAAGGATTCCGGCGGCCGTTTTGAGCTCCTGCGGCGTGTTGAAGGGCGAGACGCTGAATCGGACGGTGCCGCTTTCGAGCGTTCCTGCGCTCTCATGGGCGAGAGGGGCGCAGTGCAGGCCCGCGCGGGTGCAGACGCCCCGCCGGGCGAGGGCTTCGGCGAGCTCCTCGCAGCCCATCGCGCCGCTTCGGACGGAGAGGACGCCCGCCTGGGCCTCCGGCCTCTCGGACAGGAACACCTCCAGCCCCGGCAGGGCCGAAAGCCGCTCGCCCAGGGCGCGCGTCAGGGCGCGCTCGCGCCTCGCTATCGCCGGAAGGCCGAGGCGCTTGACGTACTCCATGCCCGCCAGCAGCCCCGCGATGCCCGGCATATTGTGCGTGCCGGCCTCCAGCCGGTCGGGCAGATACTCGGGCATGAGCCGGCTTCGGCTCTCCGAGCCCGTGCCGCCCGCCATGAGCGGCTTTGCCCCTGCGGAGCAGATGAGAAGCCCCGTGCCCTGCGGGCCGAGCAGGCCCTTGTGCCCCGGCATGGCGATGAAGGCCGCCCCGAGGCGCTTCGCGTCCACGTCCAGCGCGCCCGCGCTCTGCGAGGCGTCGAGGACGAAGGGCACGCCGTTTTCACGGCATATCCCCGCTATCTCATACACAGGCAGCACGAAGCCGAAGACGTTCGAGACGTGGGTGCAGACGCAGCACTCCGCGCCCGGGATGCGGCTTTTGAAGCCCTCCAGCGCCGCGGCGGCGTCGAAGAGCGGGGTGCGTACTACGTCAATCTCCGCGCCCAGCGCGTGCAGCGGCCGTATGACCGCGTTGTGCTCCCAGCCGGAGACGACGGCCCTCCCGCCCGGGGATACGAGGCTTCCCAGCGCGATATTGAGCCCGTGCGTGGCGTTCATGGTGAAGACCACGTCCTCCGGCCCCGGCGCGTTGAAGAGCTCCGCGGCAAGCAGGCGGCATTTCCAGGCGGTCTCGGCGGCCAGGCGCGCGGGCGGGTGCCCTCCCCTGCCCGGGCTTGCCAGCGTGCCGACGGCCCGGGCCGCCGCCTCGGCGACGCCCCGCGGCTTTTGCAGGGAGGTCGCGGCGCAGTCGAGGTAAATCACGCCGTCACCTCCGTATAGCTCCCGCCGGCTTCGACGCGGTACAGCTTCCCGTGCGGTATCCCGGCGCGGGAAAGCACGGCCAGCGCGGCGCGAAGCCGCCTCTCGTCGACCGTGAGACAGTGGCCGCAGCCGTTCGCGCCCAGGCCCTGCGGCGCGCGGGAGACAGGCGCGGTTATACCCGCGCGCTCAAGCGCGTAATTCGCCCGCTGCGCATAGGTCAGCGAGCGGCACATAATAAGACAGCGCTGCATATATGAACCTCCACCTTGAAGTGCAGGGCGATGCCCCTGGCTCATTCTATGCAGCGCGTATATTTTTAGGTTCCGTATATGAGCGCGACGGCGTGGGCGGCGATGCCGAGGCCCTCGCCCGTGAAGCCCAGCTTTTCCTCCGTCGTGGCCTTGACGCTGACCTGCGAGGGCGCGAGCGCCGCGGCGCGGGCGATGTTCTCCCTCATCGCGTCGATGTGCGGCGCGAGCTTCGGCCTCTGCGCGACGACGGTGGCGTCTATGTTCGAGACCTCGAAGCCCGCCGCGCGCAGCCTCCGCATGACCTCGGCGAGGAGCTTCAGGCTGTCCGCGCCGGCGTATTCCGGGTCGGTGTCCGGAAAGAGCTTGCCTATGTCGCCGAGCGCGGCCGCGCCGAGCAGGGCGTCCATGACGGCGTGGACGAGCACGTCCGCGTCCGAGTGCCCGAGCAGGCCGCGCTCCCAGGCTATGTCCACCCCGCCGAGGATGAGCCTCCGGCCCTCGACAAGCCGGTGTACGTCATAGCCGTGGCCTATCCTGAACATCACTCGCCCCTCCTCTCCAATATCGCCTCGGCGGCGAAAACGTCCGCCGGGGTCGTCAGCTTCAGGTTTTCGTCCGAGCCCTCGACGAGGAAAATCTCGGCGTCGAGCAGCATGGCCGCGGCGCAGTCGTCCGTCAAAGCGAGCTTGAGCTTCACGGCCTCCTCCAGCGCGGCGCGTATCAGCCCGGCGCGGAAGACCTGCGGCGTCTGCATGAGAAAGAGCTCGTCTCGCTCGAGCGTGCGCAGCACGCGCCCGCCCCGGGCCTGTCGGACGGTGTCCTTCACGCGGACGGCGGGCGCGGCCGCGCCGCGCTGCCTCGCGCACTCGACCGCGCGCTCGATTATCTCGTCCGTGACGAGCGGCCTTGCGGCGTCGTGTATCGCGATAAGCCCCGCGCGGTCAGAGCACTCGCGCACCCCGGCCAGGGACGAGGCCGTGCGCTCCGCCCCGCCCTCGACGACGCATTTGAGCTTTGAAATCCCGGCCTCGCGGGCCAGGTTCGCTATGACCGGTATTTTCTCCGGCCTTGTGACGACGACGAGCTCGTCCACAAGCGGGCAGCGCTCGAAGGCGAGCAGCGTCCGCTCGATAACCGGCCTGCCGCCGAGCTCCAGCATGAGCTTGTCCTCGCCCATCCGGCTTGACGAGCCCGCCGCGACTATAACGGCGGAGCAGTATATCCGCTCCCCAAGCTTCACGGCCTTCGTATGCATAAGCGACCTCCACACAGCGTGATGCCTAATTATACCCCTTCTACGCCGGCCGCGCAAGCGCCCGCACCGAAACGTCAAAAAAAGACAGCGCTCCCCTCCAATCCGGAGGGGAGCGCTTATATTTCGCTTACCAGGGCTCGACGAGCTTGGTCCAGCTGACGGAGTCGACAAGGCCGTTCTCGTCCAGCGTGAAGCAGAGCATGCTGGCCACGTCCGTGAGCAGGATGCAGTCGCGGCCGTCCTCGCTGACGGTCAGGGTGCCGAGGGCGCTGAGGATGCCGTCCTCGCCGTAGAAGGGTTCGTTCTCGGGCGTGACGCCGAGCCGGGCGGCGCCGGGGAAGCAGGCGAGGACGTCGTCCGCGCTCGAGCCTATCTTGACGCCGCGGACGTCGGGTATCTCCGTGCCCGCTTCGCCGGAGACGTAACCGATGAGCACGTCGCCGCCGAAGAACTCCACGCCCACGCCTATGGTCATTCCCTCGTAGATGTAGGTCGTATCGTCGACGACCTCGACGCCGGGCAGGGCCGCGAGCTCGTCCCTGCTGGTCTCGATATCCACGGGCAGGCCGACCTCGAGGTTGTTGTACGGCATGGTGCGGAAGAGCTCGAGCGCGGCCTCCTCGCTGATTTTCGTGAAGCTCTCGGGCGCGGAGAAGGCGGTATCAAGCCCGTCGTAGCTGACGCTGAGCCTGTCGCCCGAGACGCTGACCTCGGCCGTGGGGCCGGTCTCGCCGGAGACCTTTATCTCCCCTCCGAGATAGTTCTCAGCCTCGAATCCCTCGCAGTATAGGTCGCGCTCCGTCCGGCCGCCGGAGCGGTATTCGCCGTAGGTGTTGTATATGCACATGAGCTGCATCGCGCCGGAGGGCTCCGTCCGCGTGAGCATCAGGGCCTGGCCTCCGTCGCCGAAGGGCTCCGCCTGCCAGTAGCTGTCCGGCTCAAAGCCCGGGTCGGGCAGGTGGAAGTCGACGGGCACGCTCTCGACGCCGGTCTCGGCCGGTTCGGTCTCCTCCGGCGCGCCCGGCTCCGGCGATTCGGCGGGCGAGGGCGTGGGCGCGGGCGTCTCGGTGACCTCCCCCTCCGGCGTTCCGCAGCCGGCGAAAAGCAGCAGCGCAAGAATTAAAGGTATTATACGTTTCATTGCGAACCTTCTCTCTTTAATCTTCTACGCGGCGGCGGGCGCGGCGGCCCGGCCGGCATATACCAAGACGGGAAAAGGCCCTCGCCTGTTCCCGTCTGATGCGATATTTCATTGGCACATGGCCTTGTCCAGCCTCGCCTCGACCTCCTCGTAGCTGGAGCTCTCGGAGAGGACAATTTCCGAGATGAGGATTTGCTTCGCCGAGTGCAGCATTTTGCGCTCGCCCGTGGAGAGGCCGCGTTCCCTGTCGCGCTGCATGAGGCCCTTGACCACGCTGGCCACCTCCATGAGGTCGCCGCTCTTGATGCGGAGCATATTCTCGCGATATCGTTTGTTCCAGTTGGAGGTCATCTCGACCTCAATGCCGGGTATGGCCCCGAGCAGGGCCTCCGCCTCCGCGGGAGCCACGATGGGTCGGACGCCAATGGCGTCGCAGGTCTCCACGGGCACCATTACCAGCATATCGCCCGCGGGCAGCTTGAGTACGTAATATTCCCTGTCCTTGCCGTTGATTCTCTTGGTCACGATGCTGTCGATAATTCCGGCACCGTGCATCGGATGCGCTATCCGGTCGCCTACCCGGAATGTCATTTTTACCTCCGTTTCCCTGCAAGTGCTTTCTCATTACGAACTGTTAACGCACGTACAATTATACACGCAAATGAAGATTTTAGCAAGGGATTGCGGGGTATTTTTTTCGAAAAATATAAAAAACAGCGCCGGGCTTAACACCCGGCGCTGCGCGCTTTGCTTATTCGTTCTCGTCGTCGAAATCGAAGGCGGGAAGATTGCCCTTGAGCTCGCCGGTCTCGGAGACCTCGAAGACGAGGGCGTCCTCCTCCGGGGCGATGGGGCGGCGCTCACGGCGCTCGCTGCGTTCGCTGCGCTCGCGGCGCTCCGGACGCTCGCGGTGCTGGGACGGCTCGGGAGCGGTCAGGGCGCGGATGGAGAGGCTTATCTTCTGCTTGTCGTTGTCGATGGCGGTTATCTTCGCGTCAACGACGTCGCCGACGGTCAGGGCCTCTTCCGGCTTGGCGATGCGGCGGTTGGCAATCTGGCTGATGTGGATGAGGCCGTCGACGCCGTCCATAATCTCGGCGAAGGCGCCGAAGGGCATCAGCTTGACAATCTTGACCTTGACCACGTCGCCGACGGCGCAGGTGTTGGAGAACTTGGTCCAGGGGTTGTCCTCCGCCTTCTTGTACCCGAGGGAGATGCGGCGCTTCTCACGGTCGAAGCCGATGACGTAGACGTCGATCTCGTCGCCGACGGAGACGACCTCGGCGGGGTTCTTGATGCGGTTCCAGCTCAGCTCACTGACATGGACCATGCCGTCAATGCCGCCGATATCGACGAAAGCGCCATAGCTGGTGAGGCTCTTGACGGTGCCGTGATAGGTCTTGCCTATCTCGATCTCGTTCCAGATGGCGTCGGCCTTCTCGCGGCGCTCCTTCTGGAGCACGGCGCGGATGGAGCCGACCACGCGGCGGCGGCCGCGGTTGACCTCGGTAATCTTCAGGCGGA
>DVJK01000189.1 GCA_018716795.1 Candidatus Scatomorpha merdipullorum
CGGGGCATACCCGGCTGCGTCGCGAACGGCATACCCGAGCCCGTCGCGAACGACATATACGACGAGATTCTCGACTTCGCGAGCTACGCCTTCAATAAGGCCCACGCCGTGAGCTACGCCGTCGTGGCCTACCGCACGGCCTATATGAAGCGGCACCACCCGCGCGAATACATGGCCGCGCTCCTCACCAGCGTGCTCGACTCCTCGACCAAGGTCGCCGAGTATATCGCCGAGTGCCGCGACATGGGCATACGCCTCCTGCCGCCGGACGTCAACGAGTCCGGGGCCCGGTTCACCGTCTCGGGCGGGAACATACGCTTCGGCCTCGTGGCCGTCAAGAACGTGGGCGAGAAATTCGTGCTGCAGCTCATTGACGAGCGCGGGAGCGGCGGGCCCTTCACGGGGCTCCAGGACTTCTGCCGCCGCATGGCCGGCAAGGAGCTCAACCGCCGCGCGGTCGAAAGCCTCATCCGCGCCGGGGCCTTCGACAGCTCCGGGCTCAACCGCCGCTCCATGCTCTCCGCGCTCGACATGGTCCTGGGCGGCATCGCCGAGGACGGGCGCAAAAACGTCGCCGGCCAGCTCGACCTCTTCGGCGGCGGGGACGAGGGCATAAGCTCCGAGCCGGAAATCCCGCTGCTGCCGGAGTTCTCGCGCTCCGAGCTCATGAATATGGAGCGGGAGATGACCGGCCTCTATCTCAGCGGGCACCCGATGGACGAGTACCGCGCCGCCGCCCGGGCCGCGGGCGCGGTCAGCATAGGCTCCATCCTCTCGGACTTCGCCGAGGAGCAGGGCCCCGCGAGCTTTCACGACGAGCAGTACGTCACCGTGGCCGGCATAGTCGCGCACAAGCGCACGCGCACGACGAGGAACGGCTCGCTCATGGCCTACGTCCAGCTCGAGGACGACACGGGCAGCATCGAGCTGCTCTGCTTCCAGCGCGCGCTGGATAACGGCGGGGAGTTCGCCGCGGACAACGCCGCCGTCGTCGTGACCGGGCGCATCTCCGTGCGCGACGAGAAGGAGCCGCAGATAGTCGCGGACTCGATACGCCCAATCTCCGAGGCCGCGCCGCAGCCGGACCGTCCGGGCGCCGGAGGGAGGCCCCGGCGGCTCTGGCTCCGCCTCGCCTCGGCGGACGCGAAGCTGCTCCGGCGCATAGAGCTGCTGCAGGAGATGTTCCCCGGCCGCGAGCAGATGATAGTCTACTTTGCCGACACGGGCAGGAAGCTCGCCGCAGACTGCGTCATAAAGGACAGCCTTGTGCGCGAGCTGCGCGAGCTGCTGGGCGGGGAGAACGTCAAGGTGGTCTGAGGCCTTACACACAATCGCGGAATATTGAGTAAGTTTGCCTCTTTGGGCGCAAAGCGCTTGACAATGCGGCCGGAAAATGATACTATCTTGCCTACATGAGGGAGTAGTCTTCCGTAATATGGAGGCAAGTCAACACGATGGCCGCGGGCGGCGTCAGCAGCCCGTTCCGCGCCTGGCTTGCATTAAATGGCGAGACTCATGGATGGGCGAAAAGACCGCATCCATGGGTCTTTTTGCAAAATCTAAACTACAAAAGGGTGGTAGACAAGTGAAGTACTATTGCGAGGACTCCGCTGAGGTTCTCAAGGAAGTTGAGAGCTCCGAGGGCGGCCTATCGAGCGACGAGGCCCAAAAACGTCTCGCGCGCGACGGCCGCAACGAGCTTGCCGCCGAGAAGAAGGATTCGCTTATAAAGCGCTTCTTCGCCCAGATGGCCGACCCGATGATAATCATCCTCATTGTCGCCGCGGCGGTCAGCGCCGTCACCGGCATATACGAGGAGGGCCTCAAGGGCATCACCGACACGGTGATTATCCTTATCGTCGTCATCGTCAACGCCGTGCTCGGCGTCTATCAGGAGAGCAAGGCAGAAAAGGCTATCGAGGCCCTTCAGGCCATGAGCGCCGCCACAAGCAAGGTCCTGCGCGACGGCAAGGTCGCCGTCGTGCCCAGCGCCGAGCTCGTCGTGGGCGACGTGGTCCTGCTCGAGGCCGGCGACGCCGTCCCCGCCGACGGACGCATTATAGAGAGCGCCAGCCTCCAGATTGAGGAGGCCGCGCTGACCGGCGAAAGCGTCCCCGTCTACAAGTTTATCGACATCATCGACCTCAAGGACAGCTCCGACGTGCCCCTGGGCGACCGCAAGAACATGTGCTACATGGGCTCCACCGTCACCTACGGCCGCGGCAGCGCCGTCATAACCGCCACCGGCATGGGCACCGAGATGGGCAAGATAGCCGACGCCCTCTCCCGCGCCGAGCAGGGCCAGACCCCGCTGCAGATAAAGCTCAGCCAGCTGAGCAGGATCCTCACCTGGCTCGTCCTCGGCATCTGCGTCGTCATATTCGCCGTGCAGATACTGCGCGCCGGCGGATTCGAGTTTGAGGTCATCCTCGACAGCTTCATGGTCGCCGTCTCCCTGGCCGTCGCGGCCATACCCGAGGGACTTGCCGCCGTCGTAACGGTCGTGCTCTCCATCGGCGTCACCAACATGTCCAAGCGCAACGCCATCATCCGCCGCCTGACCGCCGTCGAGACCCTCGGCTGCGCCCAGGTCATCTGCTCGGACAAGACCGGCACCCTCACCCAGAA
>DVJK01000190.1 GCA_018716795.1 Candidatus Scatomorpha merdipullorum
ATCGCCACGCCTGTGGACGAGCACACTATGCGGCTCGACGTGAAGATATTCACCGGCGAGACGACCGCCAAATACCTCGAAAAACTCGCGCGTCGTACGGGACACACGTTCAAGAAGATGATCGAGGCCTACGAGAACGGGATGAAGTAAATGGGCTTCCGGCGCCGTGCCCTTCGTCCGGCCTTGGCCGGGAGGGGAGCAGCGGCGCCGTGACCGGCGCAAGGAAAGGGACCGGCCCTCGGGCCGGCCCTTTTTGCGTTCGGGGTCCGCGGGGCCCGGCTCACCCTATGGCGTCGCGCAGGAAGCGCAGGGCGTTTTTCCAGGTTATGGCGTCGAGCTCGGTGGGGCTGAAGCAGCCCTCGAGGGCGCGCATGAACTCGGGCCAGGCGGAGCAGCCGTCGGGGACGCAGGGCTCGCCGATGCCGTCAAAATCGCTGCCGAGGGCGAGGGCGGCTATGCCCGCGACGTTCACGATATGCCGCGCGTGCGCGACGGCGGCCTCGAGCCCTCCGCCGCCTCCCCCACGCAGAAAACGCGGCACGAAATAGAGGCCCACGACGCCGCCGCGGCCGGCGAGGGCGCGAAGCTGCGCGTCGCTCAGGTTCCTCGGCACATCGCATATCGCTCTCGCGCCGCCGTGACTGACCGCGAAGGGCCTCTCGCAGAGCTCGCAGAGCTCCCAAAAGCCGCCGTCGGAGAGGTGCGCGGCGTCCACGGCCATGCCGAGCGCCTGCATCCGCGCGGCGCACTCCGCGCCGAAGGGCGTGAGGCCGCGGGACATCACGTCCGCATCGGCGCTGTTCGGCCGGCCGAGGCAGTTGGGGTGGTTCCAGGTCAGGGAGGCCATGCGGACTCCGTCGGAGTACAGCTCGTCGAGCAGGTCGAGCGATCCGGCGAGAAAATCCAGGTCCTCTATCGTCAGCAGCGCCGCCGTCCTGCCCTCGGCCCAGGCGCGGGGAATATCCTCCGCGCAGAGCGCCGGTGACGCGAGGGCGGAGCCCTCCAGCTCGCGCCGGAAGAAATCCCGCGCGGAGAGGTAGTATTCCCGGCCCCTGCCTCGCTCAAGAAAAACCGCGAAGCACTGGGCGGCCTCCCCGAGCGAGCGAAGCCGCCGCAAATCCACTTGCGCGTCGTTTTCCGCGAGGGATTTCCCGCCGTCCAGGCAGAGTGTCAGCGTGTCGCAGTGCAGGTCGATTATGCGCATGAGCCCGCCTCCTTACGCTGACAGTATAGCACTTTGCCTCCGGGCTGTCACGCATATGGATTTTCGAGACGAGCTGTGATAAAATATCCTCACGAAACTATGAAGCCCGCGGCGGCGGGCGAAGGAGGCAGCTATGCTAACCGGCAACACTCTGCACGGCTTCACCGTGATTCGAACGCGGCGCGTCGCCGAGCTCGGCGCGACGCTCTACCAGCTGCGGCACAACCGCACCGGCCTCGAGGCGGTCTGGCTCGACCGGCCCGAGGAGAACATGACCTTCGGCATCGCCTTCAAGACGCTGCCCTTTGACGACACGGGCGTGTTCCACATCTTGGAGCACTCCGTCCTCTGCGGAAGCGAGAGCTATCCGGTCAAGGACCCCTTCGTGGAGCTCATGAAGACCTCCATGAACACCTTCCTGAACGCCCTGACCTTCCAGGACCGCACGCTCTATCCCGTGAGCAGCCGGAACAAGACCGACTTCATGAACCTCACGCGCGTCTATCTCGACGCGGTCTTCCGCCCGCTCATATACTCCCGGCCCGAGATTTTCAGCCAGGAGGGCTGGCACTACGAGTACGGGGAGGACGGGAAGCTCGGCAGGAAGGGCGTCGTGTACAACGAGATGCGCGGGCTGTTCGCCGAGGTGGACGAGCTTGAGGAGGTGCTGGCGCTTCGCGCCCTCTTCCCGGATTCGCCCTATAAATACGTCTCCGGCGGGCATCCGGAGGCCATACCTCAGCTCGACTATGAGGGCTTCATCGCCGCGCACCGGCGGTATTACTCGCCCTCCAACGCCTACGTAATCCTGGACGGCGCGCTGGACATAGACGCGGTGCTGGAGCTGCTGGACGGGGAATACCTCTCGCGCTTCGAGCGCACGGAGCGGCTGCCCTCCGCGCCGGCGCAGCCGCCCGTCGACGGCGGAAGCGTCTGCGAGGAGTATGAGCTGCCGGAAGGGGAGGACGAGGCCGGGCGCTGCCGCCTCGTCTGGGGCCGCGTGGCGGGACCGGCGGGCGACCGCGAGCGGCTCATCGCGGCGCAGGTGCTCTGCGCCGCCCTCTGCGGCGACAATCAGGCGCCGCTCAGCCGGGCGCTGCTCTCCGAGGGCCTGGCGGAGGCGGTGACCATGTCCGTCTCGGACGGCACGGCCCAGCCCTGGCTCAAGCTCGAGGTGCGCAATTTCGAGAGGGAGGCCCTGCCGCGCGTGCGCGAGCTGCTTCAAAGCGAGCTTGAGCGCCTTGCCTCGGGGCTCGACCGCGGCCGCCTCTCCGCCGCGATGGCGAATTACGAGTTCCAGCTGCGCGAGCGCGACTACGGCACCTGGCCTCAGGGGCTGATATTCGGCTTCAACATCCTGGACAGCTGGATGCGCGACGGCGCGCCCGAGGCCAATCTGGAGGTCGGGCGGCTCTTTGAGACGCTGCGGTATAAGCAGGGGCAGGGCTATTTCGAGGCGCTGCTGCGCGAGCTGCTGCTGGACAATCCGCACCGCTGCGAGGTCGTCATGCTGCCCTCGCACACGGCGGGCGAGAGGCGCAGGGCGCAGGACCGCGCCGCGCTCGACGCGATAGACGCCGCCTGGGGCGAGGCGGAGCGCGAGGCCGTCCGCGCCGGGCAGGAGAAGCTGCTCGCCTTCCAGTCGGAGGAGGATTCGCCGGAGGACGCCGCGAAGCTCCCGCGCCTCAAGCTCTCGGACGTCTCGCGGGAGCCGGAGCGCATCCCGACGGAGCTCGACACCCTCGCGGGGACGGAGCTCCTGAGGCACGAGCTGGCCACGGGCGGGATAAACTACCTCACGCTCTACTTCGACGTCAGCGGCCTCTCCGGCCCGGAGATATCCGCGCTGAGCTTCCTCTGCCGCCTGTTGGGCAAGCTGGGCGCCGCCGGACGGAGCGCCGAAGAGATAAGCCGGCTCATACAGGAGCGCTGCGGCGTGCTGCTCTTCTTCACGGGCGCACACACGAGCTGCCTGGACGCCGGGAAGTATTCCCTCAAGCTCACCGCGCACATGAGCGCGCTCGACTCCCGCCTGGACGAGGCCGCGGAGCTGCTGCGGGACATCCTGACGTCGACGAGCTTTGAGAACGAGGACGAGGCGCATGAGATACTCCGCCAGAACAAGACCACGCTTTTCATGACGCTGTGCTCCGCGGGACACAGTACGGCCCTGGGCCGCGTGTCCGCGCGAATCACGCCCGCCGGCGCGGCGGATGAGTTCAGCGGCGGGCTGGAGTATTACCGCTGGCTCTGCGCCAGGGAGGCCGAATGGGACTGGCCGCGCCTGCGCTCGGAGCTCGAGGGGCTTCTGGAGCGCGTCGTCAGCCGCAAGAGCCTCACGCTCAGCCTGACCGGCCCGCGCTCCGCGCAGGCGGACGCCGCCGCGGCGCGGCTTATAGAGGCGCTGCCGGAGCGCGAGGCGACAGCCGGCGAGGGCGTCCGCGCGTTCAAGCCGCTGCGCGAGGGCATAGTGATTCCCTCCGACGTCGGCTATGCCGCGCTGGGCGCGTCCGTGCCCGGCTATGACTCGAGCAGGCAGCTCGCCTCGCGGGTGGTCAGCCTGGGATGGCTCTGGAACGCGGTGCGCGTGCAGGGCGGCGCATACGGCGTGGGCATGGTGGCCCGCGACAGCGGCTTCTCGGGCTTTTATTCCTACCGCGATCCCTCGGCCGAGCGCTCGCTGGAGGCCTACGCTGCCGCTCCCGGCTTCCTGAAGGGCTTCGAGGGCGAGCTGGACGGCTTCATCACCGGCGCCGTCGCCGCGCTCGAGCCGCTGCTCGGGCCGAGGCTCAAGGGCCTGACCGCCGACGGGCTGTATTTCCGCGGCTCGACAAAAGAGCTCCGCCGCGAGCGCCGGCAAAAGCTCCTCTCCGCGAGCAGGGAGGACCTGCGCCGCTTCGCCGACGGCCTCGCCGCCGCCATGGGTTCCGCCTCCGCCTGCGTCCTCGCCTCGCGCGCCACGCTTGAAAAATGCGGCCTCGACGAGATAAACAGCCTCTGAGAGCGGAATAATACGAAAAAACGCCCCCGATGCCCTTGCATCGGGGACGTCTTCTTTGCCGCTTACAGCATCCCGGCCATAACGACGGCGACGATTATCGAGACCATGGCGGCCATGCCGCCCACGACGAGGCACGGCATGACCTTGCTCATGAGGAACTCGTTCTTCTCCTCATTCTCGGCGACGGCGTTGCAGACCTCGACGGAGATGAGGTAGGTGGAGGGGAAGCCGAGCATCTGGCAGAAGCCGATGCCGAAGGCCATGGACTTATCGCCCATTATCTTCCACGCGGGCAGCACCTTCATCATCAGAAAGATGGCGACGACGGAGACGGCGAACACCACGATAAGCGGGATGATGAGCTGCACAAGATTGGCGAGGGATATATCGCCCAGCGAGGGGATGATGGCCGCGAAGACGACCATGTTGATGAAGCCGCTGGTCTGGCCCTTCTGCAGCAGGTTCTGCGGCACGATGCCAATCTGGGTGAAGATGACGCCGAGGACAAGGCCGAGAATGGCGTAGTTGATGCCGGTGAGCTCGCCCAGCCACACGCTCAGCAGTCCGCCGGCCACGGCCAGCAGGATGCAGGCGTTGTTGGAGTAATAGCCGTCGAACTTCTGGGCGAACTTGACGCGCTTGGGCTTGGGCTCGGCGGCGGGCTTGGCCTTGCGGCTGCCGGAGGTGGAGGCGAC
>DVJK01000191.1 GCA_018716795.1 Candidatus Scatomorpha merdipullorum
AGTTCTCCGTCGTCTACCGCCGCAAGCACGGCGGCTACGGCCTCATAACGGACAGCAAGGACTGAGTGGAAATTTAAAAGCTCCCCGCGAGGGGAGCTTTTATTTGGCGTAGAATATTATCATGCTCATCCACACGGTGCCCTCGCCCGCATTCCGGTACGAGTGCTCCGAGTCGGCGCGGAAGCGCAGCGAGTCTCCCTCGTTCAGCAGGAAGGCCTCTCCGCCGGCGCAGATTTCCGCTTTCCCGGCAAATACCGTAACATATTCCTCCGCGCCGGCGAGATGCGGCCGGGCGCTCAGGAACCCGCCGGGCCTTATCTCTATGCGGTAGGTCTCAAAAGGGCGCTCGCCCTGGAAGGGGAAGGCCGGATAATTTATATATTTCCCGCCGTCCTCCCTGAGCGGAGGAATATCCCCGGCGCGAATCAGCAGCTCCGGCTCGGCGTGATTGTCCACGAGAGAGGTAAAGGACACCTTGTAGCCGTTGGCAAGCTTCCAGAGGACCGAAACGGTCGGGTTCACGTCGCCCTTCTCAATCTGCGCCAGCATGCTCCTTGACACGCCCGTCAATTTTGCCGCCGCGTCCAGAGTGAGCTTTTTTCGCTCGCGTATCTCCTTCGTGTTCATGGCTATAAGCTTCTGCGGCTCCACTCCGCTCACCCCTTGACAATATAATGAACTAATAGTACAATATAAAAGAAATCCGATATGGAAGACTTTTATGTCATTATATCGTCAGAAAGGTGTGAAGTCAACATGTTCAGCTGGTGGGATTTCCTCTCCTACGCGATAGTTACGGCCGTCACTCCCGGGCCGAACAATCTCATGAGCATGTCGAACGCCGGCCGGCTCGGCTTCAGGCGCTCTTTCCCCTTCAATCTGGGTATCTGGACCGGCTTCTCCGCCGTGATGCTGCTGTGCGCGGCTTTTTGCAGCGCGCTCTCGTCGATAATCCCGAGGATAAAGACGCCGATGCTCATACTCGGCGCGGCCTATATGCTGTGGCTGGCGTGGAAGACCTTCAGGAGCCCGGCGGATATAGAGGAGGTTCACTCGCGCGGAGGCTTTGCCTCCGGGCTGCTGCTGCAGTTTGTCAACGCCAAGATATATATCTACGGCATTGTCTCCATGGAGGCCTACATACTGCCCTTCTATGAGGGGCGCAGGGCCGCGCTCGCGCTCTTCGCGCTGCTGCTGGCCTTCATCGGCTTCGTATTCACCGTCTGCTGGGCGCTGTTTGGCTCGGCTTTCAGGCTTATATTCTCGAAATACTCAAAAATCACGAACACGGTTATGGCGCTGCTCCTGGTTTACTGCGCCGCAGCCCTGTTCTTATGAATTACCGGAGGTAAATTATGCAATGGATTGAGGCCGCTTTCCGCGCTCCGCAGGGGAAGCTCGACGAGCTCTGCGACAGGCTGACCGACCTGGGCGCCGAGGGGCTGGTCATCGAGGACGAGGCGGATTTCCGCCGCTTCCTCGAGCAGAACCGGCAGTACTGGGATTACGTCGACGAGGAGCTGGAGGACAGATACGCCGGCGTCTCCCGCGTCAAGGTCTATGTCGAGGACGGCGAGGCGGGCCGCGAAAGGCTCGCGCGCTGGACCGAGGCGCTGGGCATGGAGCCGGAGACGCGCACAATGGCCGACGAGGACTGGGAGAACAACTGGAAGCAGTATTATAAGCCCATACCCGTCGGGGAAAGCCTGCTCGTCCTTCCCGAGTGGGAGGACGCGCCCGAGGGCTGCGAGAGGAAAATCCTCCGGCTCGACCCCGGCCTCGCCTTCGGCACGGGCGGCCACGCCACGACGCGCATGTGCCTCGAGCTCCTGGAGGGCCTTGACTGCGCGGGCAAGACCGCCCTCGACCTCGGCTGCGGCAGCGGCATACTCGGCATAGGCGCGCTTATCCTCGGCTGCGAGAGCTGCGTCGGCTGCGACATAGATCCCAAGAGCCCCGAGGCCGCGGCGGACAACGCCGCCCTCAACGGCATAGAGCCGGGCCGCTACCGCATGTACGTCGGCGACGTGCTCTCGGACAGGCGCCTGCGCGAGCGCCTCGGCGCCGGCAGCGACATAGTCCTCGCCAACATCGTCTCGGACGTGATTATTCCCCTCGCGCCCTACGCGCGCGGCTGCGTCGCGCCGGGCGGCGCGTTCATAACCAGCGGCATAATCGAGGGCCGCCAGGACGAGGTCGCCGCCGCCCTGGAGGCCGCCGGCTTCAAAATCCAAACCCACCTGACCGAGGACGGCTGGCACGCCTATCTCTGCAAATAAGAAAAACACGAGCCGAAGCCGGGCAAAGCCCGGCCAGGCTCGCCGCCTCGCAGAGTTTCGCGCCCTCAGGCGCGAAATAATTGGCATCGAATCCAAATGTAAGGCGAATTCGTGCCGAATTCGCCGAATTTTGGCCGGGCTTTGCCCGGCCAAAATTACTTCTCGCGGAGCGAACGTGCAAAAAAGACCAGTCCGCAGACTGGTCTTTTTTGTGCGCTGAGCGAAGTGCCGGTCCTCATCGCCCGGCCGCTTCGCGGCCGGGCGGGAGACCCTATTGGCACTAAAACGGCGTCGAGCCGTTTTAGGCCAGATTCCAGCTTATTTTCTTTTCTTTTTGAAAAGCCCGCCGCTCTCGCCGGCGTCCTCGCCCATGGAGCGGGCGAAGGCGCGCAGGGCCTCCTTCTGGGCGGAGCTCAGGCCCTTGGGCACGGCGACGTTGACGGTGACGTACTGGTCGCCGCGGCCGCTGCCGCGCAGGTAGGGTATGCCCTTGCCGCGCAGGCGGAAGACCGTCCCGCTCTGCGTGCCCTCGGGTATCGTCAGCTTGACGGGGCCGTCTATCGTGTCCACCTGCAGGTCCGCGCCGAGCGCGGCCTGGGCGAAGCTCACGTTCACGGCGCTGAGCACGCTCGAGCCGTCGCGCTCGAACTTGTCGCTCTCGCGAACGGCGACGGTGACGAGCAGGTCGCCCGCCGGCCCGCCGTTCGTTCCGGCGCTGCCCTGGCCCTTGAGGGAGATGGTCTGCCCGTCGTCTATGCCGGCGGGGATGTTGACCGTCACCTTCTTGTTGCGTCTGACCGCGCCCTTGCCCCGGCAGGTGGGGCAGGGCTGGTGGATTATCCTGCCCGTGCCGCCGCAGCGCTGGCAGGGGCCGCTGCTCTGCACCATGCCGAAGGGTGTGCGCTTCGTCGTGCGGACGGTACCGCTGCCCTTGCAGTCCGGGCAGGTCTCCGCGGTCGTGCCGGGCGCGCAGCCCGTGCCGCGGCAGTCGGGGCACTCCTCAATCCTGCCCACGCTTATTTCCTTCTTGCAGCCGAAGGCGGCCTCCTCAAAGCTGAGCGTCACGCCCGCGCGGACGCTCTCGCCGCGCATCGGGCCGTTCCGGCGCGCGGAGGAGCCGCCGCCGAAGCCGAAGATGTCGCCGAGGTCGCCGAATATATCTCCAAAGCCGCCAAAGCCGCCGAAGCCGCCGAAATCGCCGAAGCCCGCGCCGCCTCCGCCGAAGCCGGCGTTGGGGTCGAAGGCCGCGAAGCCAAACTGGTCGTACTTCTTGCGCTTCTCCGGGTCGCCCAGCACCTGGGCGGCCTCGTTGAGCTCCTTGAACTTCTCCTCGCACTCCTTGTCGCCGGGGTGCAGGTCGGGGTGGTACTGCTTGGCCAGCTTCCTGTATGCCTTTTTAATGTCGTCCTCCGAGGCGTTTTTGTCCACGCCGAGGACCTCGTAATAGTCGCGTTTCTTGTCCGCCATACTCTCACCTCACACGGGGGTTCCCTACGCTAAGCGTGCGCCGGAGAATATTCCCCGGCGCGCGCCCCGAAATTCAAAGTTTCCGCTTATTTATCGTCATCTACGACCGTGTAGTCCGCGTCGTAGTACTGGCCGTTGTCGCCGCCGTTGCCCGGGTTGCCGCCCTGGCCGCCCGCGTCGGGGCCGGGCTGCTGGCCGTTCTGCTGATAGAGCTTCTCACTGACCTTGTAGAAGGCCTGGGTGAGCTCCTCGGTGGCGGACTTTATCGCCGCGGTGTCGCTGCCCTGGAGCGCGGTCTTGAGCGCGGCGAGCTTGCTTTCAACCTCGCTCTTGTCGGCGGGATCCAGCTT
>DVJK01000192.1 GCA_018716795.1 Candidatus Scatomorpha merdipullorum
GCTGTCGTCAGGGCCTATCGGCACGCTCGGGTCAATCATCTGCGGTATGCGCAGCATTATGGAGCGGAGCTTCTCGTTCAGCTCGGCCTCCTGCGCCTCGAGCTCGCTGAGGCGGTCGGCTTGGGCCTTGACCTTGGCCTTTACTTCTTCGGCCTCGGCCAGCTTGCTCGGGTCCTTCTTGGCCTGGCCCATGAGTTTACCGACCTCCTTGGAGAGGGCGTTGCGCTGTGCGCGCAGCTCGCTGGCCTCTGTTATCGCCGCGCGGGCCATCGCGTCGAGCTGTATGACCTCGTCGACCAGGGGCAGCTTTTCGTCCTGGAATTTCTTCTTTATGTTTTCCTTCACCGCGTCCGGGTTTTCGCGGACAAATTTGATGTCAAGCATGTGTTTTCCCTCTCAGTTTAAGTATTTTCGAGCGCGGCGAGCATGGCGATAAGCCTTTCGCGGTCGTCTGCTCCGTAGTATTCAAGCGTTATTTTTCCTCGCCTGCCGTTCTCCGTGAGCTTCACCCTGCGGCCCAGCGCCTTTTCAAGCCGCTTCGTCACCTCGGCGGCGTAGTCTACGCGCAGCTCGTCCTCCGGCTTTTCCGGCTTCGGCTCGCGCATCAGCTTCGCAGCCAGCTGCTCCGTGCGCCGGACGGAGAGACCGTTCGCGATAACGGCGCGCGCCGCCTCTATCTGCGCCTCCTCGGGTTTTACGCCCACGAGCGCGCGGGCGTGTCCGGCCGAGAGCAGGCCCTGCTCGATGAACTGCTGCACCTCAGGCGCGAGCGAGAGGAGCCTCAGCGCGTTCGTCACCGCCGGACGCGACTTCCCGACGCGCTTCGCCGCCTCGTCCTGTGTGAGCCCGTAGGTCTCGAGCAGCGTCTTATAGCCCTGCGCCTCTTCTATCGGGTTCAAATCCTCGCGCTGGAGATTCTCGACCAGCGCCAGCTCGGTCGCGAGCCTGTCGTCCGCCTCTATGACGCGCACGGGCAGCTCGGTCAGGCCTGCCAGCCTCGCCGCGCGCCAGCGGCGCTCGCCCGCGATTATCTGATAGTAGCCGCTTTCAAGCCGACGCACGGTTATCGGCTGTATCAGCCCGTACTCGGCTATGGATTCCGCCAGCTCCTGCAGGCTCGCCTCGTCGAAGCTGACTCGCGGCTGGTCTTCACGCGGCTCCACGCGCGATATCGGAAGCGTCCTTATATCGCCCTCGGCCTCGCGCTCCGCCTCTCCGAAGAGGGCGTTGAGGCCGGTTCCAAGGCCCTTTTTTGCTGACATGTCACTCCTCCCTCTTCAAAAACTCCGCCGCGAGATGCAGGTAGGCCCTGCTGCCCCGCGACATCCTGTCGTATTTTATAACCGGCTGGCCATGGCTCGGGCTCTCCGCAATGCGCACGGCGCGCGGTATCCGCGTCTTGTAGACCGCTGTTCCGAAGAAGTTCTGCACCTCCTGCGCCACCTGCTCCGAGAAATTCGTGCGGGAGTCGTACATGGTCAGGACTATCCCCTGCACCTCGAGCTTGGGATTGAAGCTGCGCTTCGTGAGCTTTATCGTGGTCATCAGGTCGGCTATGCCCTCGAGCGCGTAGTACTCGCACTGCACGGGTATCAGCACGCTGTCCGCCGCGGCCAGGGCGTTGATGGTCAGGAGCTCGAGCGAGGGAGGGCAGTCGATGAATATGTAATCGTACTTCTCCTTCGCCGGAAGCAGGGCCGTTTTGAGCACGAACTCCCGCGACTCCATGTCCACCAGCTCCACCGTCGCGCCCGAGAGCTCACGGTTCGAGGGCAGCACGTCGCCGTAGGGCGTGCTCTCGACGCATTCCGCCAGCGAGGTGCCGCGTATCAGGAGGTCGTATACGTTCGGCTCCCTGTCCTTGGGGACGCCCATGCCGGAGGTACTGTTGCCCTGCGGGTCGCAGTCCGCGAGCAGGACCTTCCGGTTCCGCTTCGCCAGGGCGGCGGCGAGGTTTATGCAGGTCGTAGTCTTGCCCACGCCGCCCTTCTGGTTTGCGACGGCGATTATCTTGCCCATTTTCTCACCCCACTTGCTCTTTGTCTTGTGCGGACATTATATCACAGCCGGCGCCCTGCTTCAACAGGTTTCACGTGAAACACGTGAATTCGCCTTCCGTTTCACGTGAAACGCGAAACCAGCGCGGAGGTTTCACGTGAAACCTAGCCCTTGAGCATGTCTATGTCCGCGACGCTCAGGCCCTCGTGCAGCGCGAGGTTGACGGCGTAGCCGATAAGCTTCGCCAGCGAGCGGACGGAGGCGTCAATGTCGCGGGGCGTGACGAACATGCCCTTCGCGGCCTCGTCCTCGCAGAAGGCCGAGGCGTCGACCACCGTCGGCACGCCGAGCGCGAGCACGGGGACGCCCAGCGTCTCGCGCGAGATGGACGCCCTGTCGTTGCCGACGCCGGAGCCGGGCACGATGCCTGCGTCGCTGAGCTGCACGGTGGAGCAGAGGCGATCGAGCGAGGCGGCGGCAAGGGCGTCGACGGCTATGACCTGCGCGGGCCGGACGCGCTCGCAGGCGGATTTAATGAGCTCCGCGCTCTCTATCCCGGTCGAGCCAAGGACGCCGGGGCGTATACAGCAGACGGGGGAGAGGCCGGCGAGGGCCTCGGGCATGGCTGTCTTGAGATGCCGCGTGGCCAAAACGTACTCCAGCGCCAGCGGCCCGACCGCGTCGGGTGTCATCGCCGCGTTGCCGAGCCCTGCCGCCAGTGTAAGCCCGCCCGGCTCGGGAAGGAGGCCGCGGATGAGCCCCGCCAGAGTCTCGGCCCCGTCGCCGAAGGCCTCCGGCCGCCGCTCCGCCAGCGCGCGCGAGGAGAGGGTTATATAGCTGCCGATAGGTTTACATAACTTTGCAGCGCCCCGCTCGTCAAGGATGTCGACCCGGGTTATATCGAAGCCGCGCTCGCTCCACTCGCCGGCGGAGACGCCGGGCAGCTCGCCGGAGCCGCTGCGCTCGCGCATTTCGGCGGCCAGGTCTGTGCGGAATTTGGCAGTCATAGTGTGCCGGCCCCTTTCAAACACAAGATGCTGTATATTCTCCGCAGCCCGGGCGCGGATATGCAAATTCCTCATATGAAAAGAGAAAAAACTCTTGATTTTTGTCCGTGCGAATGGTAAAATAACAGTCCGTGAACGTATAATCACGTAATTTTATAGGAGGAGGTGGCAAGGAGAATATGCCCAATATCAAGTCCGCTATGAAGCGTGACGCCAAGAGCAAGGTGGAGAACGCCCGCAACCGCGCGCAGAAGACCGCGCTCAAGACCGTCATGAAGAAGTTCGACGCGGCAGTCGCCGAGGGTAACAAGGAGGCAGCTGCCGGCACCTATAAAGTTGCTGTCAAGTCCGTCGACCGCGCCGCGGCCAAGGGACTTATCCACAAGAACAACGCCGCGCACAAGAAGAGCGCCATGACTCAGAAGCTCAACTCCATGGCCTGAGCGAAGCGAGCGCACGACGGCAAAATTTCGCAGCCTCCCGCCTATGGTGACGGGCGAGGCGCCGCGAACACGAAGGAGCCCAGGTCTGATGACCGGGGCTCCTTCGTGCGTCTAGTATACTTCCTCCGCGCGGCGGAGAAAAAGACCGGTCCTCAGACCGGCCTTTTTTCATTGAATTAAGCTGTGCTTTTATCCCCTTGCGATGCCGCTTCAGGCGGCGAGACGCATGAGGACGGTGGCGCCCATGGCGCGGGTGGCGGAGCCGGCGGGCGCGAACTCGGTGTCGCTCACGCCGCTCATGAGGCCGGCGTCGGTGCAGTAGACGACGGCGGACTCGGCCCAGTCGGCGATGGCGTCGGCGTCGGCATACTCGAGCTCGGCGGCCTCAACCTCCTCGGCGCCCTTGAAGACCTCGTAGCGGTAGAGGATGGCGGCCATCTCCTGGCGGGTCATGGTGTCGTTGGGCGCGAACTCGGTCTCGCTGCGGCCCTCGACGATGCCGTTGGCGTTCGCCCAGATGACGGCGTCGGCGTACCACTCGCCGTCGGCGCAGTCGGTGAAGACGTCGGAGACGGCGGTCTCAACCTCGGGGCTGCCCTCGAGGCGGTAGAGCATGGTGACGAGCATGGCACGGTTCATGTTCACGTCGGGCGCGAACTCAGTGTCGCTCACGCCGCCCATGAGCTCGGCCTCGTAGACGGCCTTGACGGCGTCGTAGAACCAGTCGTCGGCGGCGACGTCGGTGAACGGCAGCTCGCTCACGGCAGTGAGCACAGTGATGCGGCCCTGGGGCTCGCCATACTGCTCGGCAGTGACGGTGCCGTCGAGGACGTCGGTGATGTAGTCGACAACGACGGTGTCCATAGCAGCACCAGTGTCAACAATGTCATCGGAGGTGGAGAAAGTGTAATAAGTGTCGCCGCCAGCAGCGGTGAAGTCGTTGGTCACGACAACATAGGTGGCCTCGGGGTCAAACTCCTGACCGTTGATGGAATTGATGGTCACGCGGTTGATGCTGTTCGGGCCGTAGTAGGTGGAGTTGGGGTACTGATCGCCCTGATCGTACTCCTTGGTGGTGTCGACGGTGAACTCGATGCCGGCAACCTGGGGGAAGCCGCCAAGCTCTTCGGGTGTATTGTAAGTGGAAGCCTCGAGAGCCTCGAGCAGAGCCTCGCCAGTGATGGTTATGTAGGCAACTGTGTTGCCGTAGGGCAGAACGTCGTTGATATCCTGCATTGTGATGTCTCCGGCCTCGACGGTGGCGCGCAGGCCGCCGCCGTTGGTGACGGCGACTATGTTCTCTTCGGCGACGCCAGCGTCACCCTGAGCCTTGGCATACCAAAGAATGGCGTCAGTTACAAGGTCACCGAGGTTGGTCTCCTGAGTGCGGACGCCAGGGGCGCGGTTGCCGTCGAGAGTGACCTCGGAGGTGGCAAAGACCTCGCTGAACGCGGAGTCGATGGGAGCCTTGACGGCGGCGACAGCGGCGGCAACGGTCTCATTGGAACCGGTATAGTCAGCGGTGACAACATCAGAGATAGTGATGCCCTCATCGTTGAGAATGGCGACACCAATGTGGTCGCCCTTGCTTCCGGCGGAGGTAAGGATGGTGTCGCCGACCTTGTTATCCTGGCCGACGCCTTCGGTAGCGGCAATCTCAGCTATGGTGTTCTCACTGTGACCGTCGATAAAGAGGTCAATGCCATCGACGTTCTCGAGCAGGTCAATGGAGCTGTAGTTACCGCTGATGCCCAGGTGGCCGAGGCAGACAACGTAGTCGACATTCTGCGCGTTGAGAGCGGCTATCTGCTCCTCGGCATAGTCATAGAGCTCGTTGCCGGACATAAAGGTCACGCCCTGAATCTTGGCGGGGTGAGCCTTGGTAGCAGTCTCGGGGGTCTCCAGGCCAAAGAAGCCAACAGTGTAGTCGCCGGCGGTGAGCACGACGGTCTGATCGAGCATAAACTCGCCGTCACGCTTTACGTTGGATATGACGGGGAACTCGGCGGCGTCCTTAATGTCGGCAATGTTCTCCCAGCCATAGTCGAACTCGTGGTTGCCCAGAGTGGCAACGTCATAACCAGCGGCGTTCATGAGAGCGACGGCATTAGCACCCTCAGAGCCGTTGACGTAAACGGAACCCTGAGAGAAATCACCGTCGTCCACGAGCAGGACGTCAGCTCCGCGAGCCTCATACTCGTCTACAAGAGCCGCGGCTTTAGCATAAGTGTCGATGCTGCCATGCACGTCATTGGTATGAACAATAACGAGTTGGCCTGCAAGATCTTCCGTGGTCTCCTCAGCAGCCAGTGCGCCGCCGCAGAGGGCGAAGACCAGCGTGAGGGCCAGGAAAACAGATAACAGCTTTTTCATATCGATTCTCCTTTATGTTCTTTATTCCAGCCGGCGGAATTGTACCGGCGTGCCAGACAAAGGTATTATACTATGCTTTTCGCCGAAATGGAACACCCAAAATCGAAAACCGCTGTAAAAAACGGCGTAAAGCCCTCGTAAATTTTGCACACGCGCGGAAAGGACGCGGGAAAAGCTCCCGCGCCCGCGAATGTTTATTTATAATGTAGGCGGCCTCCGTCCGCGAGGGCCGGGAGCGGCCTCAGAGCGATATCTCCGCGACGGAGTACAGCACCGCGCCGCCGGCGAGCTTGACGCGGCCGCCCTCGAGCGAGCAGAGCAGCGTGCCGCCGCGCTTCGAGGACTGACGGGCGCGCAGGCGGGTCTTGCCGAGCCTTTCGGCCCATATCGGCGCGAGGTGGCAGTGCCCGCTGCCACAGACAGGGTCCTCCGCCACGCCGAGCTTGGGCGCGTAGGAGCGCGAGACGCAGTCGTAGTCTGCGCCCGCGGCGGTTATGTGCAGCAGCTGCCCGTCGAG
>DVJK01000193.1 GCA_018716795.1 Candidatus Scatomorpha merdipullorum
GGCTGTGCCTGTTGACATTCGTTCCGCTCCGTTTGTTCCTCCTCTCAAACCCGAAGCCGGAGGCTTCGGGGTTGTGGTTGGGGGTGAGTGAGAACGCCTGTTTCCGCAGCGGGGCGAAGCGCTTCCAAGCAGAGGGGTCTGCGGAAGGAAAAGCATACTATATAATTGTGCAGACCGGTATATACTTCGACTGTTCAGACGCTCGCCGTCGATGATATAAGCCCCGCACCGCTGCAAATTGAGGCGGAAAATGCCGCGTGCTCTGCTCACGGCCAACCACCTCCTTTGGAAGCTCCCTGCCGCGCTTCCCCATCCTCCGCACTTTTTCCTTGGAGCAAGCGGGTTTTTGCTCAAACGCCACAAGAACACTCACGCTCAACCCAAACCCGCCCGGGCGCTTTTGCGTCCGGGCGGATTTGTCATTCTTCTCCGGTGAGTTCCACGACGGTCATCTCGTGGGCGGTGGAGGGTATGTATTTGTCGACCACGTCGCTTGTGCGCAGCTTCATGCTCGAGGTGTTGACGCAGGGGTGGCAGCCGAAGTATTCCTGCCGCAGCACGTCGCCGTCGACGACGAGGCGCACGCGCCCGTCCCTGTCATTCATAAGACCCATGACGCTCACCGCGCCGGGCTGGATGTCGAGCAGCTCGAGCATGGCGTCCTCGGGCGCGAAGGAAAGGCGGCTCACGCCCAGCTTCTTCGAGAGCTCCTTCGTGCGGAAGGGCTTGTCGCCCGGCATGAGCAGGAGATAGAAATCCGTCTTCTGCCGGTTGCAGAGGAAGAGGTTCTTGCAGATAAGCACGCCGAGCACGGCGTCGATTTTATTGCAGTCCTCCATCGTCATCGCGGGCATGTCGAAATGGTCCGTGCGCCAGTATTCTATGCCGAGCTTATCGAGATAGTCGTATACGCGCAGCTCGCGCGCGAGCCTGCCCGAGCAGTCGTCGGGCCGGCCGTGAAAGAGTTCCATGTGTAAGCCTCCCAGTGTCGGATGGAGGTATTATAGCACGGAAAACCCGCTTTGCAAAGCTTATTGACTCTTCGCGACGGCTTCGAACACCTTCACCGTGCGGTTGAGGTAGACGAGCTGGATTATATAGACGACCAGCGCCGCCACCGCGCCCACGAGGACCAGCAGCGCGGCGAGGCCCAGCGTAACGAAGGCAAAGACGGCACCGGCTGCCGTGACGCAGATCGTACAGACGTTGACTACCCAGAGCACGCGCCATTTTCGGCCCTGCTCGTCATTCAGCCCGTGCAGCGCCTCGGCGTAGCCGTAAAACTCGTGCCGGCAGCTCACAATCTCGAGGGGCACGGCGGGAATGAGCAGAATCAGCGCGAGGAAGGGCATGAAGGCCAGCAGGGCGCCGGCGCAGGAGAGCGCTATCCCCGCCAGGTGCATTATGCCCGCCAGCTTGAAGCGCCTGTTCACGCCGCCCAGCGTGAGCAGGATGCAGCCGTAAGCCACGCCGACGCCGAAGCTCACCAGCGAGCCGAGCGTGTCCGCAATGCCCTGGTTATGGAAATTGCTCAAAATTGAGATGACCACGCTTACCATCGTGCTCACAAGCAGCAGCACGAAGAGCGTGTTGAGCTTGGACGCGAGCAGCGGGGCGTCGCGGCCGATGCGCCCGCGCAGCTCCTCGGCGTCCCGGCGGCGCCCGGCGCGGTATTCCGGCTCCATCGGCGCGGAGCGCAGCAGGGCGCAGCCTTCCGAAAATGTGCAGGATTCGCAGTTTGAGTGCCCTTTGTCGCGGCAGCAGCGCGCAATGCCGCAGTTCCCGCTCATCGAGCCCGGCCCGAGCTTGCAGCCCGGGCAGTTCTCCGCCCCCCGGTACAAGCAGGCCGCGCAGTCCTTACCGCAATACGTGCCTTCCATGAAAGAGCCTCCCTTTCTTTTTACTGGAACCAGCATATCAGATCTTCCGCGCCGCCGCAAGAGAAGAATGTGTAAAATAAGATTTTCTTCGATATGCACAAATATATTGTTTTGAATGCGATACCGCCGCGGGCCAACCCGCGGCGTATATAAGAAAACCCATGTGCAAGACACAGGGGCTTTCTCAATCTTATCGGCACTTCAGGTTAGGCGTATTATCCCGGTCTTACCTGATATCCAGGTTGTGTCCGAATTCGGCGTGTATATGGCGCTCAGCTGCTCGCAGCCAGTAAAGGCCGTCGCGGCGACCTCGGTCTCCTCCTCTCGCCCGGACACGAGGATTCTGAGCTCCGAGCAGCCCGCGAAGGCGTTCTCGCCGATGACCGCCACGCTTTCCGGGAGCGTGACTCTCCGTATGCTCTGGTTCCCGGCGAAGGCCCCCTCGCCTATCTCTGCCACCGGCCTGCCGTTTACCTCGCCCGGCACTTCAATCAGCGTATCGCTGCCGTTGTATTCAATCAGCACGGCGGACGCCTTCGTCACTGAGAAGGTATAATCCCCTTCCGTGACCGTCCTCGGCCCGAACCGGATGACAAAACTCACGGCCAGCCCAATCACAAAAACCGCCGCAATCACTCTTTTCAAGACGCTCCCGGTCTTCTTTGCGGCCCGCGTCGGATTCGCGCGTCGGTCAATCCGCCCTCGCGTCCCTGCCAATCGCTCGAGCTTCTTTGAGGCCCGCGTCGGATTCGCGCCGCTCCGAGCCGGCGCGGCGGGCTGAGGCTTTGCCGCCTGCTTCGGCGGCTGCACCGGCGGAGTTGCCGGCTTTTCCGGCTCCGGCGCGGCCTCGGGGCAGAGCGCGTAAAGGAAGGCGTCGCAGACCATTTCGGCGGCGCTTTCGGAGAGCCAATACTCCTCGGTCAGCCTCCAGCGCGCCCGGGCGAGCTTCGTCTCGCGCTCGCCGCCGCTGTTCGCCGCGGCCTCGAAGAGCAGCTTGTCCGCGCCGCTCTCAAAGAGGAGCTTCAAAAGCCGCTGCTCCTTCTTGAGCCCCGGCGCGAGGTCGGCGAGGTAGGCGACCGCCCTCTGCCCGTCGCGCAGGGCGTCAAGGCCGAAGCGGCGGCATATTTCGCAAAGCGCCTCCGCAAGCCCGAGGCCCGCGGGAGCGGCCTGCTTCTGAATGGCCGCAGAACCGAGCGCGCCGCCGCAGCGAGGGCAGACGCTCGCCCCTCGCTCGTCCGGCCCAATATCCGGGAGCTTAGCTCCGCAGTGCCTGCAAAACATAGTTGCCCCCCCTCAATCATTTGATGACACATTTGATGACAATAAACAGGAAAGCCGCCACAAGCCAGAATATAGTAATAGTAACCGCCAATACTGTCCCGTCCATCTCCACGCCTTTATCCGTCATCGTCAGCTTCTTCGGCTTAGGCGTTTTTCTCCACGGCTCCGGCGTCGCCGCGGGCGAGCCCGACGACTTTGACGGCGTCGGCAGCGGACTTACCGGCTTCCGAGCCGGCGCGGCGGGCTGAGGCTTTGCCGCCGGCTTCGGCGGCTGCACCGGCGGAGTTGCCGGCTTTTCCGGCTCCGGCGCGGCCTCGGGGCAGAGCGCGTAAAGGAAGGCGTCGCAGACCATTTTGGCGGCCTCGTCGCGGAGCCAGCGCTCATTTGTGAGCACGCGCTCCGCGCGGGCGCGCGCCGCCTCGCGCTCCGGCCCGCCCAGGCGCTGCGCGTTCAGCAGGATTTCCGCACAGCCGCTCTCATAGAAGAGCCGCAAAAGCTCCCTCTCCCGCAAAAGCGCCGGCGCGAGGTCGGCGAGGTAGGCGACCGCCCTCTGCCCGTCGCGCAGGGCGTCAAGGCCGAAGCGCTCGCGTATCTCCGCGAGCACGCTTTCCAGCCCTCCATCCTTCCCGGGGCCCTCCAGAGGCCGGCCGCAGTAAATGCAATACCGCGGCGTCTCCGCCTCGGGCAGCTGCGCCCCGCAATGGCTGCATTTCATCCTTACCCCTCCCATTGCCGCCGCGTCATAAAATCAGGCAACGGCGGCGGACATGTCACTTCCCGCTCTCCAATCCGGCCAGCCGCTCGTCAAGGGTGGCAAGCTCTTTTTGCGCCGCCTCAACGGAGTCCTCATAGACCCGGCGTTGGTCCATCCACTCGTCGTACTCGGCTTTCGCCTCGTCCAGCCTGCGCTCCGAGGCGGCAAAGCTCTCCTGCGCCTGCTCATAGCGCGTGCGCAGATAGTCCGTCTTGCGCTGCATGGAGTTGAGCTTGGAGCGCGCGGCGTTCAGCTTTCCCAGCAGCTCAAAGCGTTCGGCCCCTATAAAAAAGCGCTCGGCGAAGGGCGTGGCGGCCGCGGCGTCGGCAATGCCCGCGACGCTGACGTCGTCGGCGCTGCCCGTCCGGCTGAAGTCCGGCAGGAATTCGCCCAGATACTCCTCAAGGCCGCGCGCGCCCATTCCGGCGAGCCAGCCCGTCACCTTGCCCATAAAGGCGTTGACACCGCTCTGGTCGTCAAAAGCGTCCTCAACTCCGTCCGTTATGACATAGCAGGCGAGGATGGGGTCCTCGCGCATGTCGCCGACGTAGTAGCGGCAGCTCTCTATGGCGTCCGCGTTGCACAGCGAGGTTGTGAAGTTCATGAGGCAGCGCTCATCCCAGGGCACGGGCTGGTCTATGCGCCCGTCCGCGTGAACAACGATGCAGCGGCCGTCGCCCTGCTGAAGAATCAGATAAAAACGCTCCGTCACCATTGCCGCAAGCAGCGTCGTGCCGAAAATGTGCGGGATGCTCGGCGCATGGCCCCGCGCTTCACCGGCGCCGGCAAGCTCCTCGGGCGTGGGCGGGTTCTCCTCATACTGCCTGAGCACGCCCGCCGTCCACTTGCCGACTATACTGCGTATGAGCTGGCGGAGCAGGGCTTCGCGTCCGTTTTCCTCAAGCAGGTGCTGCTCCCAGCCGTTTTCACGCAGGGCGTTATAAAATATTTCCATGTCCTTGAGGGCGATGTCCACGGCGAGTTTCGCGCCCTCGGCGCTGCGGAAGCAGGCGCTGTCCCCGTGCCCGTCCGCGACGGCGGCGATGCTCACGCCCTCCGTGTCGGCGTGTCCGGAGGCGTCCTCGCAGGCGCTGCCGCGCCGGATGTGGGAGTATCCCCTTGCCGTCGCGGAGAAGGACTCGAAGCTTCTCATCACCTTTTCCCTCCTTTTCCGCCCGAAGCGGAAGCGTCCGGCGGCATGAAAGCTCAATTGAAATCCTTCTGGTCGTCGAAGTCTATGTCCCCTACGCCGTAGAGACTGTCCTCGCCGAACACGTCCTGTATGTCGTTTATAACGCCTCCGACGCTCTGCGTGGCGCCGAGCGCCTCGCTGACGATGTCCGCGCCCGTCCTCTCCGCGTCCTCCAGGCGGCTCACGGACGAGGCCAGGGAGGCGGAGACGGAGACGACGCGCATCAGCTTTCGGAACACGGAGAGGTTGGAGGTGCGCAGCACGGCCTCGCTCCCTCCTACGACCTTGCCGAGCACGCCCACGTCCGCGTTGTCTCCCAGGGCGAAGGCGACCTTGATGGCCTGCTGATACCAGCGGTTCTTCCAGAGCTCGTCGAGCGCGTCTGCCCAGTCGTCGTTGGGGAAGCCGTCGCTCATGAGGACGACGACGGGGCGCTTATTGCCCGTCGCGGACTTCTGCATGGCGTTGCGGGAGAGCTGCGAGTTGAGCTCGCGCAATGCGGCGCCCAGGCTCGTCACGCCTCCGGCGTCCAGGTCGGTCCAGATGAAGTCCTCGATGTCCTCCAGGCCGTTGTTGCCCATGGTCACCCAGCGCACCGTGCTGTTATACTCCATGACGGCGATTTTGAAGCTCGCGTCGTTTGAGCTGCGGCTCAGGTCCGCGAGCTCGCGGACGGTGTCGCGCATACTGTCGTTGAGCGCGCCTATGGGCGCTCCCGTCATGCTGCCCGAGGTGTCCAGAAGATAAAATATGTGCAGCTCCTTCTTCGGCACGCCCTCCATGTCATTGATGTTCATTTTCCGCCCCTCCTTTTTCTGTGTCGTTTCCGTTTTCCGCGTCCGGCCTGGCTATGACCTCCGCCGTGCCGTCGCCTATGCGTATCTTTATCCCCGGCTTCACGGGCGCGGCCCGCCCGTTCTCCACCGGCACCAGCCTGCCCGACGGCGTCACGCACTCCGCCGTTTCGCCGGAGACGTTCTGCACCGCCACCTGCTGCGGATTTTTCGGGTTGCGGCGGATGTAGAGCACGGCCCTGCCCGCCTCGTCCACGTCGGCTGTGCCCAGCTGGAGGCGGAAGACCGCGCCGCCGTTGCAGGCCGGCATGTCATAGCCGCAGCCGCTCAGGCGCAGCAGGTCGAAATACGGCAGCTTCCTCCCGCAGCGCCTGCAGGTATAGTCCGTCTCCGAGCTTGCGAGCACCTCGTCTCCGCAGGGGCAGCGGACAATGTCCGCGCGCATCCGCATGAGCAGCTTCTGCCACTCGGCCTCCGTGGAGCGCAGGTTGGGGTTGAAGAGCACCTCGCGGCTGAATTCCCTCAAAAAGGCGTCCTTCATATACGAGGGCAGCTCCGGCCAGACGAGGCCGATATTCTTGTGTATCCCGCGCACGGGCGCGTTTCGCTTGTCCTCCGGGTCGAGCAGGAATATGGGCTCGTAGCCGTAGAGCTTGGCCTCCACGCTCGGCGTCAG
Source organism: Candidatus Scatomorpha merdipullorum (assembly GCA_018716795.1). Classification (GTDB taxonomy): domain Bacteria; phylum Bacillota; class Clostridia; order Oscillospirales; family Oscillospiraceae; genus Scatomorpha; species Scatomorpha merdipullorum. Next base: position 6,578 of record DVJK01000193.1, read on the forward strand.
GCAGGGTACGAGATAGCGGCTGCCCTCCAGAGGATGGGTGAGGCAGAGCGTGAGGAAAATAATTACGGCGAGCGAGAAACGGTCCGTGGCGGTGCTCGGCCGCGCCTCCCCGCGCACTATTTCCGGCGCCATGTAGCGCGGCTTGCCGAGGACGCCCGTGTTCGTACCCGTGGGCGCGACATTATCGTTGTCGCAGATGAGGACGCGCCCGCTCCTCGGGTCAATAAAAAAGTTTCCGTCGTTGAGGTCCTGATAGCTGCACCCTTTGTTGTGCAGCACGCGGAAGGCGGCGACAATCTGGAGCGCGGCGTCCACCGCGGTGCGCATGGAGGCGAACCTGACGCAGCCGGCCAGGAAGGCGCTCAGCTCCTCGAAGCCCTCCGGACGGAGCTCCATTATATAGCCAAAGGTCTCTCCCACCGGCGTGGAAACGGGCACGACGAGGTCCTGAGGCCACAAAAACTCCGCGCTGGGGCTTCCGCGCTGTATATTGCTTTTCAGATTGGAATAAAAAGCTTTCGGATTGGCTATTGCGCCCGGCTTGTATATCTTCATCGCTTTGGGCCGGCCGTTGTACCTGACTTTGTACACATATCCCTGTCCGCCGGCGCCGAGCAGTTTCTCAATCTCCGCCTCCGCGCCGTAAAGCGTCTCGGCGCGGCTCCCCGGTTTGAACTCCATTTTCTCACCCCTGCCCCATATTTGTTGAAATTATATCATATATAGGGATGAGAGCGCAATTATTATTGTTCCAAAGCGAGAAAAATTAGACGTGAGCTTTTAAATAATCCGAAAAGGCGCCTTTCCCGCGTCCTGCGCCGCTCCCACAGATTCATTGTGCTGTTTATGTTATGTCCGTTGATATTTAACAAGTTATATGTTATATTTTTTCTGAAAAGCCTCAAAGAAAGGTGGCAGCGCATTCGCGCGGAATATATGATGAGAGCTGTAAGGCTTAAACAAATGGAGCAGCTTATTGCCGAAAAGGATTTTGTAAGCATCGCGGAGCTGTGCAACACGTTCGAAATTCATCCAAACACAGCCAGAGCGGATATAAAAGAGCTCGTGGACCGCGGAATAGTGGAGAAAAAATACGGCGGCGTTTCATACATACAAAACCGCCTGCCCGAGGGATACCATGAAACGCGAACAAGGCTGAACGAGACCGGCAAGGAGGCGATAGGCCGCAGGGCCGCTTCCTTCCTTGAAGAGGGTGACATTATTTTCGTCGACGCCGGGACCACAACCTCGCACCTCTTTGACAACGCATCCGGACTGCCAGAAAATCTCACTGTAATTACAAACAATCTGGAGATAATAAACAAGGTTTTTCGCGATACAAAGTACACAATTTACGTCTTACCCGGAAAGGGCGACCGGCAGCTGAACTCTTTCACCGGCACGGAAACCGTCGACAGCCTGAGGACCTACAATATTCGCAAGGCGTTTATCGGCACAAGGGGCATCTCGCCCAAGGGCGATCTGTCCAGCTCCTCCAGCCTGGACACCAAAATGAAAAGCACCGTTATCGATATAAGCGACGAGGTCATACTCATGGCCGGCTCCGACAAGGTGAAAAGCTCCGCCATGATAAATTTTGCCAGCCTGGACCGGATAGACTGCTGGATATGCGACGAAGCAAACGAGGACGTGCGCGCCCTGGCGGAGAAGCACCATGTTAAACTCGTAGAATCTAACAAGTGATTTTTGTGGAATCTTATCAAATCAACAGTAATATCACAATATTGCACTTGACAAATAACAATTCTCCTGCTAATCTGTAATTGCATTCGGGCCAAATATCACGCCGCCTGCAACATTTTGCCGTATTGCCCGCAAGCAGTTCGTGTTATTTGGTGAAATACATTTAACAGGAGGATAGGAGCGGCGCCCTGCCTGAGGCACACCATTTCTCGGCGCAGCCACTTCATATCCGTAATTTAACAATCCCGCTCTGAATTAACAGAGCGGGATTGCCGTATTATTTCCTCAAAACTCCACAAAATACGAGCTCGCAAGGGCTATTTCGACGGTGAACCAGGCGTCGGAGGGGACGTCCTGCCAGGCGGGCGGGGAGACGGGGCGGCCGGTCTCGAGGCTCCGGCCCAGGAGGGCGTTCATGACCTTCACGGCCTCGGCACGGGTTATCCCGTCGCCCGGGTGGAAGCCGCCGTCTGGATAGCCGCTTATGATGCCCGCCTTCGCCGCGGCGTTTATATAGGCGCGCTGAGGCGAGTACGCCACGTCGTTGAAGCGGTCGGGGCCGTAGTCCGGCTCGAGCCCCGAGGCGCGCGCCGCGAGCGTGACAAACTCGGCGCGCGTGATGTACTCGTCCGGATAAAAGCGCCCGTCCGCGCGCGGCTCGGCGACGCCGGCGCCGGCCAGGAGCGTCACCGCGTCGTAATACCAGCTCCCGCGCTGCACATCGGCGAAGTCTCCGCGCTCGTCAAGCGACTCGCGGCTCTCCTCGGTCAGGCAGCGGTAAAACATGCTGGCCGCCTCGGCGCGCGTTATGCCGTCGCCGGGTGCGAAAATGCCCTCGCCACGCCCCTCCATGTACGCCGGGCCGGTTCCGGCGGCCAGGCTGGCGAAGGGCTCGGGCGAGAGCAGCAGCGTCACGGTCTCGTCTTCAATTATAAGCTCAAAATCGTCGGGACCGAAGCTCGCGCTCACCTCCCGGCCGTTTGAGCTGGCGTAAGCCTCGAAGCCCAGCAGCTCGTCCGGCGGGATGTGCCTGTTCGAATGCTCCGCACCCGCGTCGGCCTCGCTGGTGCAGTTGGCGACGGCGTAGTAGAGGTTCCGCTCCGTCCAGCCGCTGCCGGCGTAGTCCTCGTTGCCGCGGCCGTTTTCGCCCTTCAGGCGTATGCGGAGCGTGGCGGGATCTATCGCGCCGCACTGCCGTTCCACCGCCTCCACGAGCGCGCCGTCCGCGTTGGAGATATACACCACGCTCCCCTCGTGCTCCGTCACGCGCGCGTAGGATGCGCGAAGCTGCGCGTCGCCGTAAATCCGCGTGCCCTCGTCCGCCGGCTCGCCGTCCAGAAGCCAGCCGGTGAAGGACGCGCCCGCCTGCGCCGGCGGCTCCGGCAGCGTACCCAGCGCCGAGCCCGCCTCGAGTATGCGCATGGCGACGGTCTCGTCCGCCACGCTGAAGGTGACCGTGCAGGGGCCGGAAACGCCGCGCGAAGAGACCTGCCTATTTATGTTAAAGGGGATTTCGACGTTTCCCCTGGCACTTTCTTTTGTATAAGTGAGCCGCAGCGTACCCGGAAGCTGCTCATACTCCCCGGCGAGCTCCGCAAAGAAGCCCAAGGCGTCCCGTTCGAGCACCTCGGGCTCTCCTCCCTCGGGCGTAAATATGAGCCCGGTGAGCTCTATGTCCTCGTCGACGGCGACGCCGCCGGAATACAAAAGCTTGAGCGCCTCGTCATGGCTTACCCGGAGCTCCGTGACCGGTGCCAGGACTCCGCCGACGGTGATTGTAAAGGTGACATTTTTGTTTATTCCGCCGCGCCAGGTCCATTTCGCGTAATTATCCTGCTTGAAAAGGTTTTCTATGAGGTTCACGTCCGTCTGGACGTCAAGCACGTATGCCGGCGGTGTGAGGGTTACGCTCATCTCGTTTACGGCGCGAGACGCGTCCGAAACTTCGTACGTGTAAAGCGTCCTGTTATTGATATCGACAAAAATAAAAGCCGCCCTCGCGGCGACCTTGGCATCATCATATTCAACATGCGCGAACCCATCCGCGCACGCCGGTGCGCAGAAGCAGCTCACAAGCATCAGGCAAACCAAAATTCGTGCAATTTGCCTCATAGAACTCACCCGTCCTTTTTTGAATTTTTTATTTTGGCATACCCTATGCGCCGGGCTTTTTCAGGGAATCGTGACTACATCTGCCGCAATTTCATCCGCTTCCCGTCAATCGTCCGCGCTCGTTCATCTATAATTTTCCAAAAAGAGGAGCCGCAAGGCTCCTCTTTTTGCTTATTTGCTCAGTCGGCCTTGGGGAGGTCCTTGAAGTCGCAGATGCGGCCTTCGCGTTCGCCGATGCTGTCGATGATGGCATCGCGTTTTTCGGCGTCCTTCTCAATTCCGGTTGCGGCCTTGACTATGTTCTGCAGGTGCTTCCAGTCTGTGAAGCTGCGGGCCATGACGGTCGAGGCCTCCTGGTTGCCGCCGCCGTGCAGGGCCATGGCGGACCAGTTCGAGCCGCGGACCATGTGCTCTATAAAGCGCGTGGCGCGCAGGCGGTCGAAGGCGTCATACTCCGGATTGCCGGGGTTGAAGGCCCTCTGGACAATCGCGCCGACGCCCTCGGAGCGCATATCGAGCTCGGACGGGGCGGTCTCGCCGAAGCCGGCGATTATGTCGCGAGCGTAGCGCATGGCCTCAAACGGCGCCTTGGTGCAGGTGTATTTGCAGGTGTGCGACATGAGCGGATTCGGAATCCAGAAGCCGCTCGGATGCTTGAAGCCCTCGGTGCCGGCCGCGAGGGACAGGCCGTAGACCGTCTCGGCGGTCATCGCCATCTCGGTCAGCTTCGTGCGGATGTGGCCCGCCTTGTTGACGCCGACCATGTCCGCGATAAGGCTGGACGCGCCGCACAGCGCCGTGCAGCCGCCGGCCTTGCAGCCGCCGGCGGTCAGGCGGTGGACCGCGGTGAAGTAGCTCAGCAGGCGTCCGACATACGGCGTCTCGCCGCACATGAACACGCGCTCATTGGGGACGAAGACCTTGTCGAAGTACACCATGGCCTGGTGGTCGGCGTACATCTTGCCGAGGTCGATGCCCTCGATGTCGCCGCCGACCTCGAAGAAGCGCTTGTCCTGCGGGGTGCGGCCGAGGATGAAGGTCATGCCCGGGGCGTCCGCCGGGACGGCGCAGGCGACGGCGAAGTCCTTCTCATCCGGCTTCATGTTCGTCGTCGGGACTATGATGACCTCGTGCGCGAACAGTATGCCGGTCTGGTTGCACTTGAAGCCGCTTATGACGATGCCGTCCTCGCGAATCTCGTCGACGTGGACATAGCAGTCGCGGTCGGCCTGCTTGCTGGGCGGCAGGGTGCGCAGGCCCTTCGTGTCGGTGACGGTGACGGTGCAGCTCAGGTCGTTGTCCTGGACGTACTTCAGGAAGTTCATGAAGCGCTCATAGTAATGAGTGCCCAGGTCGTGGTCCATGTCGTAGGTGCAGGGGCCGAGTCCGGCGAAGGCCTCGGAACCGGTACAGCGGTGCGTGCAGCAGCCGATGACCTCGGCCAGGGCGCGGGCCGCGCGGGTCTTGCGGTTGGCGTCCTCGGGGGACATCAGCGGCGCGTTGTAGATGCTGACGGGGTCGCCGCTCAGATGGGACTTCGTCGTGATGAGGTCGGCCCACTTGGGATTGTGCTGGAGCTCGTAAATTTTGGAGATTGCGTTGAAGCTGGCTGCCAGGGGCGGATAGGTGGTCAGATCCTCGATTTTTTCGCCGAGGAACCAGACGTTCATGGGCTTACGGGCGCGTATGCTGTCCTGATACTGTTGCTTAGTCATAAGTGCCATGGTTTTTCTCCTCCTTTTCTAAGTCCTGGTAGTGGATTTCCTCCGCGGCAAGCCGCCGCTCCTATATATGATCCATGCGTCTTGGTCTCCGGGTCAAAACCGGGCTCGAGAGCCGCACAAATCTCAGTTTTGCGCCGGAAGCCTAAAAGAACAGCTCCGGTTCCGCCCGGCGGGTATAGCCGAGCTCAAGCTCCTCCTTGTGGTAATTATAATTGTAGCTGTCGTAATACCGCGCCTGCTGCGGGCAGCCCTTGACGCAGGCGCCGCACTTGATGCAGATGCCGCGGTATTCCCGCACATTGTCCTCGACTATGGAGCCCATGGGGCAGAGCGAGGCGCAGAGGCCGCAGTTCGTGCAGCTTTCGTTCACCTTCGGCTTGTCCTTGAGGATGCTGACCGGCTCGCCCGCCCTGTTCTTGGGCACGTAATAGGGCCGGTAGGGCGAGCAGCCCCGGACGTCCACCGGCGTCCGCCCCTCCGAAGCCGGCTCCGGCAGGGCCGCGACGCGCTCGCCGAAGGCCTCGGCCTTCTCGATATCCGCCGCGTCCGGCCTGCCCGCGGCCAGGATGCGGGAAAAGGAGTGCTCGCCTATGAAGGCCCCGGCGGCGACGGTGACAAAGCCGTCGGCCTCCAGAAGGTCGCGCAGCTCTATAAGCGCGTCGTCAAAATCCCGGTTGCCGTAGCAGACGACGGGCACGGCCAGCGCCCCGCCGCCGGAGACGGCGCGAATGTATTTGAGCAGCACGTTCGGAACGCGCCCGGCATACACCGGCACGCCGAACACGACGAGGTCTCCCGGCCCGAAGCCCGGCGGATTCTCTCTCCCCAAGGGCAGCGTGAAGTCCTCCTCACGCAGCTCAAATCCCCAGGCCCGGGCTATGCGCCCGGCTGCGGCCAGGACGACCTTCTTCGTCGTGCCGGTGGCGCTGAAATACATCGCGTGTACCCGTCTCTCTTCCATCTTTCCTCCCCAATATACTCCCGCTCCGCCCGCGGTATGCCGCGGCGGTATTTCAATTGCTCTGTTCAAACTGCTGAAAAGTGTTAATCAAATTTGTAATATGTTACAGTTCCTTTTGCCGGGCAGCTTCCGTTTTGCAACAAATCCCTGTGCTGTACCACTATGCTGTGTTATAAATACTTCATTAGATTGGGTTGCTTTTGATGAAAAAACGTTTCTGTCAACTGTCATAAATACATAAAATATTCTCGCAAATTTCGTCGTCTATTGGCATTATAGCACGTTGTTCAGGCTTTGGCAAGCACTATTGTATCTGCGCGGAAAGAGTTTTCAATTGTAATTTTATGGCGCGAAGCGCCGCCCTTTTCGGGGCGGCGCTTCGCCGGCTCAGGTATGAATTTCCGGCCGCTCAGCCGGCTTCCGAGGGCTCCGGCCGGATGGTGACCGTGCCGTTTTCGTCCGTGCGGTAGAGCTCCGCGCCGGCGGAGCTGAGGCGGACGAGGGCGTCCTCGGTCGGGTGGCCGAAGCTGTTGTAGCCCACGGAGACGACGACGGTCTCCGGCCGGAGCGTCCGCACGAGCTCCCAGCTGTTCGAGTAGCGCGAGCCGTGGTGCCCCGCCACAAGCAGCTCGGCCCGGCCCAGGCGTCCGCTCTCGACAAGCCTCCGCTCCGCCGCCGCGCCGACATCCCCGGTTATGACGGCGTCGTAGTCCCCGAGCGAGGCGCGGATGACGATGCCGCGCTCGTTCTCGTCGTCGGCCGGCTCCGGCGCCAGGAGGCGTATCTCCAGGCCGCCGAAGGAGACGTCGACGTCCTCGGCGACGCAGACGACCTCGGTGCCGCGCTTTTCCGCCGCCGCGAGGATGTCCCGAAGCTCGTCGTCGGAGTCGTCGGCCCCGTCGTGGATATAGAGCCGGGCGACGTCCACGCGCATGAGCAGGCGCGCCGCGCCGTTGGCGTGGTCGGAGTGCAGGTGCGTGAGCACGAGGGCGTCTATGCTCCGCCGCCCGCGGCTGAGCAGGAACTCGCCCGCCGTGTCGCCGGCGTTGTCCCAGCTGCCCTGCCCGCCGCAGTCGACCACGACGGCGTTCCCGCCCGAGAGGAGCACGACGCTCTGGCCCTGGCCCACGTCGAGGACGCTCACGCTCTCCTCCCTCGCGGTCAGGCGGGCGGCGGATATGAGCACCGCCGCGAGCAGGAGCGCCGAGCAGAGGGCCGGCACGAGCGGGCGCAATCCCGCCTTCCCTCTGAAAATCCATGCCGCGATAAAGAGCGCGTAGGTCGCGGCCAGCCACCAGACTATGAGCCGGTCCGCCGTGTACACCGCCGCGAAGGGAACGCGCGCGAGCAGCTCCACCGCCCAGACGAAGTACCGCGCCGGCCAGGCGGCGAGCCAGGCGAGCGCCGCGCCCAGCGGCTGAAGCGCAAGCCCGGCGAGCGCCGCGGAGAAGCCCAGCGTGAAGGCCAGCGAGGCCGCCCAGAGCGTCAGCAGGTTGGCTATGGGCGCAATCAGCGAGACATAGCCGAAGACGCCCGCCACTATGGGCAGGGTGAAGGCCTGCGCGCCGACGGAGCTCGCGATTGAGGCGCAGAGCATGGCATAGCGCTTTTTGACGCGCAGGTCCGCCCTCCGCGGCAGCGGGCCGCGAAGCCGCGCGAAGATGGGCGGCGTGAGCGTGACCATGCCGAAGACCGAGGCGAAGGAGAGCTGCAGGCTCACCGAGGCGATGCTCATGGGGTTCGCAAAGAGGATTATGAGCAGCGAGAGGGCGAGGCCCGTGAGGCCGTCCTCCTCCCGCCCGAGCAGGAAGGCGGTCATGACCAGCAGCTGCATGACGCAGGCCCTGACCACCGCCGGCGTGCAGCCCGCCATGAGCGTGAAGAGTATGACGACGGGCATACCCCATGCGGAGGCCCTCCGGCGGCCGACGAGGCGCGTCATCGCCGAGCAGAGGAAGCCCAGGTGCATGCCTGATACGGACACGATGTGCGCCACGCCCGTCACGGAGAGCGCGGCGTCCAGCTCCGCGTCGTCGTAGATGCCGTGCGTGTCGCCGAGGAGGAGGCCCTGCATCATCTCCAGCACGTCCGCGGGAAAGCAGCGCTCGACCGAGCGGCTCATCGCCTCGAGCAGCTCCTGCGGGAAGTACAGCAGGCTGCGCCAGTCGCGCCCGCTCCCCTGCTCCGAGACGAAGTAGGCGCGCAGATGCGTGCCCCGCGCGGCGTAGACGTCCGTCTCCTCGCCGTACTTCTGCGTGGCGTCGATGAATTCCAGCTCCAGCCTCGCGAGGTCGCCCGGGCGCAGCTCTGGCAGGGCCCCGGCGTAGTCCGCGACGTCTATCCCGAGGGGCGGCTGCCCCGGCTCGGCAAGCTTCACGGACACGGAGGCGTAGAGCCCGTCGCGGTAGGGGTGTTCCGTCACGCGCGCGAGGACGGTCCGCGTCGTGCCGGCGTACTCCGCCGCCGCGCCCATGTAGGCGCGATAATAGAGGCCGTGGCGGCCGAGGCCCAGGGCCAGGAAAAGGAAGAGCAGCAGCCAGGCCGCGCGGCGGTATTCCCGAAGCAGCAGCGCGCCCGGAAGCGCGAGCAGCGCCGCAAGCGCGGCGGCGTACAGCGCCCAGCCCTCGGGCAGGACGTATTGGGCGAGGGCGCAGCCGCCGGCAAAGGCAAAGCCCGCCCAGGCCAGATAGCGCATACCCTCGCCTCCCTCTCTCGTGCTGCACCCATGATATCACATTTTATGCCAAGATTCCACAAAATCGCGCAAAAACCGCGCCGGAGCGCAAAAAAGCCGCAGCTTTCTCTGCGGCTTGGGATGCGTTGGCAAAAAAGACGCCGGAGCAAAGCGGACTTTGCTCCGGCGTGGCACCCCTGGCGCGACTCGAACGCACTACATTCCGCTTAGGAGTTTGGCGTTTCTTTTGGTACGATATACCCATCATAACTTCCCATTATTTTTGATTCGCTATGACATTGTGTGGTTACTGGTCAATCTGCACAAAAATCCGTAAAATGCCGCCT
>DVJK01000194.1 GCA_018716795.1 Candidatus Scatomorpha merdipullorum
AGCGGCATGGGCTCCGCGCCGGCGTTGGCGACGGAATAGCCCAGCGTCAGCGTATCGCCGCCCAGCTCAAAGCGCGCGGCCAGCTCGAAGGGCCAGGGCCAGCGCTCGTCGCCCTCGCCCACCGTGAGGCCGAGGGCGCAGAAGCCCTCGCCCCGCTCAATCAGCCGGTGCTCGCTCTCGCGCACGAAGCCGTGGCGGGGCGCGGCGTACTCCGCGCCGCCGTGCGTGAAGCCATCGCCCTCCACCGCGCCGCAGTAGGGGCAGCAGACGGGCGCGCTCCACTTCCACTCCGCGCCACCGGGCCAGAGGTATTCCCTGCCGCGGAGCCTGAGCGATTTTAACTCGGCTCCCGCGCTCGATACGCGCGCCGAAAGCGCGCCAGAGCTTATCTCATATTCCGTCATACGAAGCACATGACCAGATTATAGCAGCTTATCAGCGTTATAACCGCCATAATCACGAGGAAAAGCCGGTCGACGCCCTTGTTCGTGAGCCGGGCGCTGATGCTCCGGCCCAGGATGCCGCCCAGCACGCCGCCGACGCACATCGCGATGAGCACGAGCCAGTCGAAATCCGGCACCGTACCGCGCACGAGGGTGTTTATGAAGCTCGCGGCCTGGGAAAAGAGAATCACGTACAGGGAGTTGAGCGCCGCCGTCTTCGAGTCCATGGAGAAGAAGAAATACAGCACCGCGAGGTTTATCGGCCCGCCTCCTATGCCGAGGAAGGCGCTCAGCAGGCCCAGGACGAGGCCTATCAGGATGCAGGCGAGGGCGTTCGTGACGTTTACGGTGCGTATCCCGTCCTTCTTGAGCGTGTAGATAAAAACGCCGACGGTGAGCAGGATCATCATGACCTGCTGCGCGATGTCGACGGTGACGCCGCCCGCCCCGCGCACAATCTCGAAGAGCTCCTTGCCGAGTATGCCGCCCACGGCGGCGCCGACGGCCAGGAGCGTGCCGCGGCGCGGCTCGACCTTGACCGAGCCACCGCGGCTTCTTATCATGCTCGTCGCCGTCATGGCCAGCACCGTGCAGCCGGAGAGGAAACTCACCGTGGCGACTCCCATGCCGGAGACGGCGTCGAGGACGGGCTTTATGATGACGCCGCCCCCGACGCCGCTTATTCCGCCCGCGGTTGTGGCCGCGAGGCAGACGAGGAAATAGACTATTGCGAGGAGCATATCAGCGCAGGTTCACGAAACGGGTGTCATACTCGCCTATGAGCGGCAGGCAGTAGCTGCGGAACTCGTCCGTGACGCCGCCCGGGGTTATCCACTCGAGCGGGAAGGTCTTCTCCGCGTTCGCCACCTCGGCGAGGGGCACGAGGATGGTCTCACTCTTGTACTCCGGCTCGCGCTCGGTCCTGAAGCCGACCATATAGCCGGTCTCGCCCTCGACGGCGGCCCTGACGGCGGTCGCCCCGGCGAGCTCCGCCTCGTCGCGGTCGACCTCGCTCATGAGGGCGACGCTGGTGCGACCGAGGAGGCCGGGCTTCTCGCTGCGGGACTTGAGGCCCAGCTCGTTCATAATCATGTCGCTGAGGGTCTGGGCGGCGCCGCCGGGCACCTTGTGGCCGAAGCCGTCCACTATGCCGCTGTCCGCGACGGGAGCGCCGCCGGCGTAGTGTATGCCCTCGCTGACCGTGACCAGAAGGCCGCGGCCCTTGGCCCACTTCTCCTTGACGGCGGCGAGGAATTCGTCCTTATTGAAGTCCGTCTCGGGCAGGTAGACCAGGTGCTCGCAGGGCATGAGCTTGGTGAAAAGCGCGCTCGCGGCGGTAATCCAGCCGGCGTTGCGGCCCATCATCTCCATGACGACGACGTGTATAGGCAGCGCGGCGGCGTCCTGCGCGAGCTCGAGCGCGCTCGCGGCGGCGTACTTGGCGGCGGAGCCGAAGCCGGGGCAGTGGTCGGTGACGGCGAGGTCGTTGTCAATGGTCTTGGGGATGCCTATGACGTGCAGCTCGTAGCCGCTTTCGACCGCGAGGTTATACACCTTGTTGCAGGTGTCCATGGAGTCGTTGCCGCCGTTATAGAAGAAATAGCGGATGTTGAACTTCTTGAAGCACTCGAGCACGGCGGGATAGTCCGCGTCGGTGAGCTTGCGGCGGCAGGAGCCTATCGCGCTCGCCGGGGTGCGGGCGAGCAGGTCAAGCTGCTCGGTCGGGACCGCGCCGAGGTCGATGAGGTCGCCGGCGAGGATGCCCTCGGCGCCGTAGCGCGCGCCGTAGATGGTTTCAATCGCCTCGGGGTGGCGCTTGGCCTCCCGGACGGCGCCCAGCAGGGAGCTGTTGATAACCGGGGTGGGGCCGCCGCCCTGGGCTATGAGCATATTGCCTTTGAGCATGATACCGCCTCCTTACACGTTGCTGAGGTCGTCGTCGGCCATGCAGAGGTGGACGGCGCCGAGCTTGAAGGTCTGGGGGAGGGCGAGGATGCGCGGGTTGGGGCCGGTGAACTTGCGCATGGCGTCCTCAAGCGCCTCCTCGAAGCTGGCGCG
>DVJK01000195.1 GCA_018716795.1 Candidatus Scatomorpha merdipullorum
TGGCCCGCCATAAACGCCTACGGCGCGATGGACGCCTCCGGCCGCTGGCACTACCTCAGTGACGAGGCCGTGAAGGACGACGAGCTGCTTCGGGCATACCGCATCCTTCAATATAACCGCCTCTTCGACCCCGCCGGCTGCCGGAACGAGCTCTATTACCTCAGTTAGCCTCCGCGCGGCCGCATGGCAAAAAGGCGCCCGAACGGACGCCGCACGCAAAAAAGCCCGGTGAAAACCGGGCTTTTTGAGCTTAAAACGCTATGATAGATTCCGTCCGCCGCTTCTCAATTTGCGACAACCGTGTACTCGTCCGTTATATCTCCGCTGTACGGTTCCATAAGATAGAAGAACGAAAAGCCGTACTGCGTCGGGCTCAGCTTCGCCTCCCGCCCGTTTACGGTCACCTCGCTCGCGTCACTGTGGTTCAGCACGCCCCATGTGAGCTGCTGCTTTTCCCCGTCTGCGTCATACACGCTTATCATAAGCGTGTAGGGCTTTTCGGACGCCAGCGGAAGCTGCCCGCTTATCTCCGATATGTCATAGGAAAACAGGCGCTCTTCTATCACGGCGCAGTAGGCGGTCCCTCCGCCCCTCGTGAAAAACAGGACGTAGGTATCCTCGCCCGCCTCGTCCAGCGACAGCGTCTCGTTTACGTCCAGGCTGCCGCTGCTCATTATGAAGCGCGTGATATCCCTGCTCCCCGCCCTGAAGAGGCAGAAAAGCAAAGCTCCCGCGAGGATAAGCAGTATGCCTATAACAATTGCCCTGCGCTTAAAACCATGCCGCGCGTCGTTCATCTTGGCAATACCTCCTCGAAACAAATTTGGAAGCCCGCCGCATCGCCGCGGGTTTTACTCATAGAGGCTGTTCGTGTCCGCGAAGAGTATCTTCGCGCGGGTGCCGCGGCCGGGTTCGGACTCAAGCTCAAGCCGGTGCCCGAGCTTTTCGCAGACGCGGCGGGAGAGGTAGAGGCCGAGGCCGGTGGACTTCTTGTCCTCGCGGCCGTTGCAGCCGGTGAAGCCGCGCTCGCCCAGGCGGGGCAGGTCCTCGGGCGCGATGCCGATGCCCGTGTCCTCGACGACGAGCGCGCGGCCCTCGGCGTATATCCGGATGCCGCCGGACGAGGTGTACTTGAGCGCGTTGGAGAGCAGCTGCTCTATGACGAAGGCGAGCCACTTCTCGTCCGTCAGCACCTCGAGGCCGGTTTCCTCGAAGTCGAGCGGCAGCTTTTTGAGGATGAACATCTGCGCGTACTTCCTCACGCAGCCGCGCACGACCTCGTCAAGCCTCCGGCGGCGCAGCAGGAAGTCGGAGCCCTCGCCCTCCAGGCGCTGATAGCTCAGCACCATGCCCACGTACTGCTCTATCCGGAAGAGCTCGGCGGAGAGCGCGCCCTTCTCCCGGGCGGAGGTCTGCTGTAATATGAGGTGCATCGCGGCGATGGGCGTCTTTATCTGGTGCGCCCACATGGCGTAGTAGTCGGCGGCGTCGCGCCGCTCCCTGTCCGAGGCGGCGTCGAGCCTCGCGCGCTCGTCGGAGAGGAGGCGTATCAGCTCCTGATAGAGCTCCTCGGCCCTCTCGCGCGGCTCGGGCAGGCCCTCCGCGCTGACCGTGATGCTCCGGCGCAGCAGCTCGAGCGTCCGGCAGCGCCGCCGCCAGCGCGCGAAGCCGAAGGCGAAGACGCCCGCGCCCAGCGCCGCGCAGAGCAGCGAGGCGTACAGCACCGCCTCCGTGGGCAGCTCGTAGAGCGAGAAGATGAGCGCAAATATCGCCGCAAAGGCGGCAAGCGCGACTATAACCGCAAGACGGGATTTGAGGTAGGACAGGAACATGGCATACTCCTAATTCAGGGAACGAAGGCGCCGCTCGGCTTCTCTATAAACCTCTCCGTCAGCCCGGATGGATATGATTATCACACGCATGAGCTCCTGCTCGCGCACAAGGGTATAGACTACGCGATAGCCCAAGTCGCGGAGCTTTATCTTATAGCAGCCGCTCAGATTCGCCGTGACGCGGTGGCCGAGCGGCTTGCCCACGCCGTCCGGCGGAGGCAGCGGGCGCTCCGCGGCCTTGCTTACGGCCTTGAGCACCAGCTTGCGGTTGTACGCGTCCAGCTTTCGCAGATCCCGCAGGGCATCGTCTATAAACTCCACTTCCCAGGGCATGGCTCACTCCAGTTCCACGTCGACACCGTCCAGGTCGGCCTGCGTGAGACCGAATTCGCGCATGACCTCCGCCTGCGAGACGGTTTTGCCCGCGTCAAAGCCCGCCATACGCCGCTCCGCCTCGTCAAGAAGGATATAGTCGCTCAGCAGCTCCATGAGCTCGGTATACTGTTCCGGGCTCATCAGGACGCAGGCGGGCCTGTTGTTCTTGACGACTATCTTTGTGCCGGAGGAGGCCACCTCGTCGAATATTCGGCTGGCCTCGCCGCGGTTGAAGCGGGTTATGGGTATCATCGACTTCATGATTTCTGCTGCCGGTATCTGTCCAAGCATGGCCGCACGCTCCTTTCATGATACAGTATATGTCATATCTACTAATATGTCAATAAATATCTCGACATATCAAGGCAAACAATTGCCGGGGCTGAACCCCGGCAATTTAATCAGAAATTTTCACCCCTGCCGCCCCGGCTGACGGTCGGCGACCTTGAGGAGGAGCCAGCCGGCAGCGAAGAAGAAGGCCATGAGGCCGACGGCTATGTTTATCGTGCCGCCCGCGAATTTGACGGCGGCTATGACGCCGGAGCCGAGGAAGCTCGCGCCCTTGGAGAAAATGTCGTAGATGCCGAAATACTCGCCGGAGTTCTCGGGCGGGATTATCTTGGTGAAGTAGCTGCGGGAGAGCGACTGTATCGAGCCCTGGAACATGCCCACGCCGAAGGCCATGATGCCGAACTGGAGCATGCTTTTGAGCGTGAAGGCGTAGAGGCAGATGAGGAAGTAGCCTATTATGCAGACGCCGAGCAGCCTAACCGTGGAGTATTTGCGCGAGAGCCGCGCGAAGACGAGGGAGAATATCCAGGCCACCACCTGCGTCGCGAGCAGCACGACCACCTGGCCCACGGTGTCGAGGCCGAGGTCGGTGCCGATGTTGATGCAGTTGTCGATTATCGTGCCGACGCCGTCTATGTAGAGGAAGAAGGCGAGCAGGAACCAGAGCACCTTCTTGTCCTCGGTGGCGATGCGCTTTACCGTGACGCCGAGCTTTTTGAAGGCCGAGCGCACGGCGTGCGGCTGACGCTCGGTGCAGTTGCGCTGCTTATAGCGGCGGAGGAGCGGCACGGTGACGGCGAGCCACCAGGCGGCGGTGACCGCGAAGCCGACGAGCTTGCTTATGAAGCCGGAGATGACGCCCAGCATGTCGGGCCCCAGCACGTAGAAGACGAGCACGACGGCGAAGGGGATGCAGGAGCCGATGTAGCCCCAGGCGTAGCCGTAGCTCGAGACCTCGTCCATGCGCGCCTCCTCCGTGACGTCGCCGAGCATGGAGTCGTAGAAGGTGAGCGAGCAGGAATAGGCTATCTTGGCGACGATGAAGACCACGAGGAAGAGCAGCCAGCTCGAGGCGAAGCCGTTTATGACGCAGCACGCCGCGCCGATGAAGACGCTGGTGCGGAAGAAAATGAGCTTCATCTCCCTCCGGTCGCTCAGCGCGCCGCAGACTGGGCCCATGAGCGCGACGATAACCGTCACGAGCGAGACGCCCAGTGCCCAGGCGCCCGTGGCGTCGTCGGAGCTCAGATGCCCCGCGGCGAGCTCCTTGAACCATATCGGTATAAGCGAACAGGCCAGCATGGTGAAGGCCGAGTTGCCCACGTCGTAGAGCACCCACGCGAGCTCGACCGGCGTGAGCTTTTCCCTTAGCTTTTTCATCATTTTCCTCTCTCCCAACTCATCCGAAATCGCGGTCAAACCTCGCGGGCAGCTCCGCCTTCCCCTCCAGCCGCGCCCTCAGCGCCGAGGCCATGCCGGGGAACTCCGCCAGGGCCGCGGCATAGCGCGCGTCGAGCTCGTCGAGCGCGGCGGAGAGCTCCGGCGGGATTTCGTCGTCTATAAACAGGTCGTCGAAGCCGCCGGGCAGGCGCGAAAGCCGTATCGCGGCGCGCAGGGCGCGGCGCTTTCTCTCGTCCGGGGCGTACAGCAGCCGCATGACGCGCTCCTGCCCGCGCAGGGCCGCGAGCGTCCGCTTCGCCGTCAGGCCGAAGAAGGGCGCGATAAGCGCCGCGTTTTCCGCCGTCGGCTCCAGCTCCGCGCCGCGGAAGACGCCGGAGGGGCGGAGCCCGTCGCGCAGCATGAGCCGCGCGTCCCAGACCGCCTCGAGCCGGTTGTGCGAGACGCCGAGGGCGGCGTGCTCCCCGTTCACGAAGCCGTGGACGGACGAGTCGAGCGCGAAGTGCGTGAGGAAGCCCAGCAGGTAGGCGAGCATGCCCTCCACGTCCGCGTGCGCGTTCCAGACGAGCCGCGCGTTTTCAAAGAAGCCGCGGGCGCTCTCCCGGTGGAGGCGCGAGCCGAGGGCCGAGACGCGGCCCGGCAGGGGCGCATGATAATAAAAGAGTATGTCCGGCCCGTGCGCGCCCGTGATATAGAGGCCGCGGCGATTTTCGACGGCGCGCAGCGCGTCCCCCGAGAGGGCCTTCGCGCATTCGTCCGCGAAGCGCTGATGAGTGTATGTAGTGGCCAAGCTGCCGCCTCCCCGATGAAGCTTAAAGAATTTGAAATGATTATATCATGCGATTGTTAAAAGTGCCAGCCCGGCTTTGTAAAACCGTGTATTTTCGCCGGAGGGCGTCCGCCGCTGACGCGCATTTGTACACATCACACAAACACGACGGCTTTTGGGAGCGTTTATTGTGTTTGTAAAAAGCGCGCCAAGCTGGTATAATGCCATTACCCGGCGTTTTGCGGGGAGAGAAAATGACCTTGGGGGTTTTTACAAATGGACTTTGCGCACCTTCGATATGAGGACGAGGAGATATTTGCCGTCATGGAGCAGGAGCTTCAGAGACAGCGCGACCACATCGAGCTCATCGCCAGCGAGAACTTCACCTCTCCGGCGGTCATGGAGGCCGTGGGCAGCCACCTCACCAACAAGTACGCCGAGGGCTACCCCGGCAAACGCTTCTACGGCGGCTGCGAGCACGTCGACGTGGTGGAGGAGATTGCCCGGCAGAGGGCCTGCGCCCTCTTCGGCGCGGAGCACGCGAACGTGCAGCCGCACGCCGGCAGCCAGGCTAACGTCGCGGTCTACCTCGCGCTGTGCAAGCCCGGCGACGTTATCATGGGCATGGACCTCAGCTGCGGCGGCCACCTCACCCACGGCGCGAAGGCCAGCATCACGGGCAAATATTTCGACGTCCGCGGCTACGGCGTGCGCAAGGACACCGAGCTCATCGACTACGACGAGATGGAGCGCATGGCCAAGGAGCTCAAGCCTAAGATGATAATTTCCGGCGCGAGCGCGTACTCCCGCATCATAGACTGGAAGCGCATCCGCGAGATATGCGACGAGGTCGGGGCCTATATGTTCGTCGACATGGCGCACATCGGCGGCCTGGTCGCCGCGGGCGTCCACCCCTCGCCCGTGCCCTACGCCGACGTGGTCACCACCACGACGCACAAGACCCTTCGCGGCCCGCGCGGCGCGCTCATCCTCTGCAGGGAGGAGCTTGCGAAGAAGATTGACTCCGCCGTCTTCCCGGGCAGCCAGGGCGGCCCGCTCATGCACATAATCGCCGCCAAGGCCGTCTGCTTCAAGGAGGCCATGACCGCCGAGTTCGTCGAATACCAGAAGCAGGTCGTCAAAAACGCCGCCGCGCTGGCGGAGACGCTCTCCGCGGGCGGCATGCGCCTCGTCTCCGGCGGCACGGACAACCATCTGCTGCTCGCCGACGTCATGAGCCTCGGCGTCACGGGCCGCGACGTGCAGGAGCGGCTTGACCGCGCGCACATCACCGCGAACAAGAACGCGATACCCTTCGACACCCAGCCGCCCCACCTCGCTTCCGGCGTGCGCTTCGGCTCTCCCGCCGCCACGACGCGCGGCATGAGGGAGGCCGAGATGCGCGAGATAGGCGAGCTCATACTGCGCCTCATCCGCGAGGGGGAGGACGCCGTCCCCGCCGTGCGCGAGGAGGTCCTCGCGCTCTGCGAGCGCTTCCCGCTCTACCCCGACGTGATATGAATTACAGGATCCTCGTCGTCGAGGACGACGCGGTGATAGCCGCGGCGGTGGCGAAGCATATCGGGGCCTGGGGCTGCGAGGTGCGCGTGGCGGAGAACTTTGCCGACATAATGGCGGAGTTCACGGCCTTTGAGCCGCAGCTCGTGCTGCTGGACATCGCCCTGCCCTTCTATAACGGCTATCACTGGTGCAGCGAGATACGGAAGGTCTCCCGCGTGCCGGTCATGTTCATCTCCAGCGCCTCGGACAGCATGAACATCGTCATGGCCATGAACATGGGCGCGGACGACTTCATCGCCAAGCCCTTCGACCTCACCGTCCTCACCGCAAAGGTGCAGGCCCTGCTGCGCCGGACCTACGACTTCGCCGGCGGCGGGAACACCCTCTCCGCCCGGGGCGCGGTCCTGGACCTCGCGGCGGGCACGCTCGACTTCGAGGGCAGGCAGCTCACGCTGACCAAAAACGAGCTCAAGATTCTTCAGAGCCTTCTTGAAAAGCACGGCCAGGTCGTCTCGCGCGACGAGCTCATGCTCCGCCTCTGGCAGACGGACAGCTTCGTCGACGAGAACACGCTGACCGTGAATATAACGCGCCTGCGCAAAAAGCTCGACTCCATCGGCCTCGGCGACTTCATTTCGACGAGAAAGGGCCTCGGCTACGCCGTGGAGCAGTCCTGAGCTGGCGGGCCAGGCATCGTCCGGGAATTCGGGAGAATTCCCGGGCGATTTTCCGTCTGCGCCGCCGCTTAATTTTACGCAAATTGAGTTGAAGAACGGCGAATCGCGTGATACAATATTGTAGTTTCGAAAAATACTAAGCGAGGGAGACAGCATGAACGAGATACGTGACATCGCCCTGGCGCCTTCGGGCGAGACGAAGATAAACTGGGTGCGGCGGAATATGCCCGTGCTGCGCGGCATAGAGGCAGATTTCGCGCGCGAAAAGCCCTTCGCGGGCCTTAAAATCGCGCTCTCCGTGCATCTGGAGGCCAAGACGGCCTACCTCTGCCGCGTGCTGGCGGCGGGCGGCGCGGAGATGTACGTCACCGGCTCCAACCCGCTCTCCACGCAGGACGACGTCGCCGCGGCCCTCGCCGCCGGCGGCATAGAGGTCCACGCCGTCTACGGCGCGAGCGAGGAGGAGTATTTCGGGCACATAAGGAACGTCCTGCGCCACGGGCCCAACATCATCATCGACGACGGCGGCGACCTCCTGGAGACCATGCGCGCCGACTTCCCGGAGCTCTGCGGGGACGTCATAGGCGGCTGCGAGGAGACCACGAGCGGCATCCACAGGATACGCAAGCTCTACCACGCCGGGCTCCTGCCCTTCACCATGATAGAGGTCAACGACGCCGACTGCAAGCACCTCTTCGACAACCGCTACGGCACGGGCCAGAGCGTCTGGGACGCCATAATGCGCACGACGAACCTCATCGTCGCGGGCAAGATTGTCGTCGTGGGCGGCTACGGCTGGTGCGGCAAGGGCGTCGCCCTGCGCGCCGCCGGCCTCGGCGCCAAGGTCGTCGTCACCGAGACCGATCCGGTGCGCGCCATTGAGGCCGTCATGGACGGCTATGAGGTCATGCCCATGCGCGAGGCCGCGAGGATAGGCGAGATTTTCTGCTCCGTCACCGGCTGCAGGGACGTCATAGGCGCGGAGCACTTCCCGCTCATGCGCGACGGGGCCATCCTCTCCAACGCCGGGCACTTCAACGTGGAGATAGACATGGAGGCCCTCGATAAGCTGGCCGTGCGCAAATACGAGGCGCGGCGCAACATCACCTCCTACGTCATGCCCGACGGGCGCGAGCTCTTCGTCCTCGGCGAGGGCCGGCTTGTGAACCTCGCCTGCGGCGACGGGCACCCGGCGGAGATAATGGACATGAGCTTCGCCATCCAGGCCCTGAGCGCGGAATACCTCGCCAAGAACCGCGGCAGCCTCGGCTGCGAGCCGCTGCGCGTGCCCCGCGAGATTGACGACGCCGTCGCGAGAAGGAAGCTCAGGAGCCTCGGCGTCGAGATAGACGAGCTGAGCGAGGGGCAGAGGGACTACCTGGGAATTTGATATTTTCGGCCGCGCCCGACCGGGAGGCGGCAGGAGGGCGGTGATTTTTTGGAAGAGCGCAACTATGAGCAGCGGCGCGAAAAGCTGCTGGAGCTTTTGGAGAGCCGCCGGCTCAAATCCCTCCAGAACGAGCTGGAGGACATGAACGAGTTCGACATCGCCGAGTTCCTGACGGAGCTGGGCGAGGAGGACAAGCAGAAGATGGCGATGGTCTTCCGCCTTTTGAGCAAGGGCCAGGGCGCGGAGGTCTTCGCGGAGCTGGACGCGCCGGAGCAGCAGGAGATAATCGGCTCCATCACGGATAAGGAGCTCGGCTATATCATCGAGGAGATGTATGTCGACGACGCCGTCGACATGATGGAGGAGCTGCCCGCAAACATCGTCAAGCGCGTCATGCGCACCGCCACGCCCGAGACGCGGGCGCTCATAAACCAGTATCTCAAATATCCCGAGAACTCCGCCGGCAGCATCATGACGGCAGAGTTCGTCGACCTCAAGAAATACATGAACGTGCGCGAGAGCATCGCGCGCATACGCCGCGTGGGCGAGGACAAGGAGACCATCTACGTCTGCTATGTCACGAACGCCCACCGCCGGCTCGAGGGCGTGGTCACGGTCAAGGACCTGCTGCTGCACGACGACGAGGCCGCCATAGAGGACATCATGGACCGCAACGTCATCTTCGTGCGCACGACGGACGACCGCAGCGAGGCCGCCGAGCGCATCTCGGACTACGACCTGCTGGCCATACCCGTCGTGGACAGGGAGGACCGCCTCGTCGGCATAGTCACGGTCGACGACGTCATAGACGTCCTCGAGGAGGAGACGACGGAGGACTTTGACCTCATGAGCGGCGTCTCGCCCTCGGACACGCCGTACTCCCGCGCGGGCGTGCTCGAGCTCTGGAAGCGGCGCATACCCTGGCTGATGTTCCTCATGCTCTCCGCGACCTTCACGAGCATGATTATAACCCGCTTTGAGGACGCGCTGGCCAAGACCGCCGTGCTCACCGGCTTCATCCCCATGCTCATGGGCACGGGCGGCAACTCCGGCTCGCAGAGCTCGACCGCCGTCATACGAAGCCTCTCGATAGGCGACACGGAGCCGGGCGACATCCTGCGCGTCGTCTGGAAGGAGATCCGCGTGGCCGTGCTCTGCGGCCTCGCGCTGGCCGTGGTCAACTTCTTCAAGATGATGCTCATAGACCGCTTCCTGCTCGGCAACGACGGCGTCACCGCCCTGGTGGCCCTGACCGTCAGCGTGACGCTGGTCTTCGTCGTCATCTTCGCCAAGGCCGTCGGCTGCACCCTGCCCATGGCCGCGGAGAAGATTGGCATAGACCCCGCCGTCATGGCAAGCCCGCTCATAAGCACGATAACCGACGCGGTGAGCCTGCTCATATACTTCGCGCTCGCCACCGTGATGCTGCACATATAGCGGCCGTATATTTGACTCAGGCGCCCCGGCGCATTCGCGCCGGGGCCTTATGCTGAAAGAGGTGTGTTAAATTGGACATGGCGTCGGTGCTCACTCAGATGGGCATCCTTGTTTTCATAATGGCCGTCGGCTTCCTCTGCACGAAGATAGGCGTGACCGGCCCGGAGTTCACGCGCTCCGGCTCCAAGGTCGTGCTCAACGTGCTGCTGGTCTTCACGATACTCGACAGCGTCACCAGCGCGGAGATTGAGCTCTCGCTTGCGGACGTGGGCGTGGACATCCTCGTCTTCTTCGTCATGGTCTTCATCTGCTCGCTCCTGGGCTGGCTGGGCGCGAAGCTGATGCGCGCGAAGGGCGACCGCGCCGGCATCGCAATCTTCTCCGTGGCCTTCACGAACACGGTCTTCGTCGGCTTCCCCATAATCGAGAGCGTCTACGGCGCGGAGGGCATCCTCATCGCCACGCTCTCCAACGTGCCCTTCAACCTGCTGGTGTACACGCTCGGCGTCGTCATGCTCAACGGCAGCGCCAAGGGGATGAGCGTCAAAAACGCCATATCCGCGCCCCTCGTCGCCACCGTCGCGGCCGTCGCCTGGTTTTTGACCGGCTGGAAGCTGCCCGACGCCGTCGTCAAATGCTTCGACATCATCGGCGGCGGCACCGTGCCCATGAGCATGCTGGTCGTGGGCGCGAGCCTCGGCTCCATCTCCGTCCGGGAGGCGCTCAGCGACTGGCGCGTCTACGTCGTGAGCCTCCTGAGGCTCATCGCCGCGCCACTGCTCACCTGGCTCGTGCTCGGCCTCTTCGTCCGCGACGGGCTGCTCATGGGCGTGTCCGTCATCCTCGCCGCCTGCCCGACCGCCATGATAGCCACCGCCCTCGCCATACGCGCGGGGAAGGACGAGGCCTACGCCAGCCAGTGCGTCTTTGTCAGCACCGTGCTGAGCGCGGTCACCATGCCGCTCATGATATGGCTGCTGCTTTGAGGGAGGCTTCACATGAATTCTGAGGAGATAAGCGCAATACTCGCTTCGCAGCGGAAGCTCTTCGCCTCCGGCGCGACGCTGGATTATGAGCGGCGCGCCTCGGCGCTCGACGCGCTGTACGCCGCCGTGCGCCGGAACGAGGCGCGGATAGCCGGGGCGCTCCGCGCCGACCTCGGCAAGAGCGCGGAGGAGGCCTACCTCTGCGAGACGGGCCTGCTGCTCTCGGAGATAGCCCATCTCCGGCGGCATCTGCGCGGCTATATGCGCCCGAAGCGGACGCTGACGGGCCTCGCGCAGTTCCCTGGCCTGGGCGAGCTCCGGTACGTGCCCTACGGCGCGGCGCTCATAATGAGCCCCTGGAATTACCCGCTGCTCCTCTCGCTCGAGCCGCTGGCGGCGGCGCTGGCCGCGGGGAACACCGCCGTCGTGAAGCCGAGCGCGTATTCGCCCGCGACGGGCGAGCTCGTCGCGAAGCTGCTCGGCGAGACCTTCCCGAGCGATTACGCCGCCGCGGTCACGGGCGGCCGCGAGGAGAACCGGGCGCTCCTGGAGCAGAAATGGGACAAGATTTTCTTCACCGGCGGCGCGAAGGTCGGCCGCGAGGTGCTGCGCGCCGCGGCGGACAATCTCACGAGCGTCACGCTCGAGCTCGGCGGGAAGAG
>DVJK01000196.1 GCA_018716795.1 Candidatus Scatomorpha merdipullorum
ACGCGGGTGTATGACCCCGTGCCCCGAGACCACGCGGCCATTTTTTACCACCGGTCTGTTCAGAGGGTGGAGCATGGCGCCGATGAGCTCGCGAGCCGCTCCGGGCAGCAGCCGGGTGTCGGCGTCGAGCGTCAAAATGAAGCGTGTTTTTTTTAGTCGTTTTCTGTCGCCTGAGAGTAGCTTTATGTCGCTCTCATAGTCGCTGCATAGTCGCGCAAGAGTCGCCAGAGCACCCCTTTTTCGCTCATATCCGCGCCACAATTTTTCGCGTTTTACCTCCTTTCTTGGGCGCAAAAACAGATAAAACCCGCCGGAATAGCGCGAATTTAGTACGTCTACGGCATTTTTGGCGGCTGAAACCGCCTCCTCGTCGCCCTCGTCCGTTTCCCGCTCCGATTCCGGCAAATCCGCGAGTATCCCGAAGCTCAATTCGCGCCCGCAGTCCCGCGAGGCGTGGTAAAATTCCTCGAGCCTGCGAGCCAGTATTTTCCCATCCTCGGGCGACTTCAGTATGGCGGAAATAACCGCGATAGTCCGCCCCTCGGCGGGTACGCCGTCCTTCAGCTCAAGCCTTGGAGGGAGGTTTCTGGGTATAATTCTCAGCAAGACCGCGTCCGACAGCCCCCTGACGACGGAATACGCGGGCAGAAGGGCGAGCAGAGCCCCGCCCAGCCCGCCGAATATCCCGGAAATAGTGCAGATAATAAGCGTAATAATAATGTTTACCGCACAGATAAGCCCAATTTTGTGCGCTCCGCACCTCCGCCCGAACGGCTCTTCGAGCAGCCACCAGCCGACGTGTCCGCGCTTCGTGTCCCCCTTGTTCTCCTCCGCCTTTTCGAGCAGCGCCTCCGCGAGCTCGACCTCGCTAACACCCATGCGGCGGGCGTTTGCGGCGAGGCGTGAGCGGTATATGAGGCGGGTGCGCTCGTCGAGCAGAGGGTATACGCCGCAGCTCTCGCGCGACAGTATGCGCCCCGCGAGGTCGGCGGACCGTATCAGCTCGGATATGTCCTCGGTCGAGAGCCGCCGGAGCGAATTTATCGCCGCCGAGACGAGCTCCGCCGAGGACTCGGGCTTCGTAAACTCCCGTGATATGAGACTTACGAGCCCGGAGCGCAGGGCTGCGCCGAGCAGCCGAAGCTCGCTCAGCGAGAGCGGATGCACCCGCTGGAAGCCCTCGAAGAAGGCCGCTGCGCCCTCGAGCGTCACCGCCCCGCTCAGCCTTTCCGCTAGCAGATAGGCGCCCTCGCATATCCGCGCGTCCTCGTCCCCCGCCGGGACGCGCCTCACGCCGGCAAAGTCCGCCGCCGCCGCGAGAGCCTCGCGCTCTATGAGGTATCGGTTGTCGGAGAGCCACTCGCCGGCCGCGCCGCCGGCCTCGCGGCGCAGCGGGCGCAGCGCAAGCCTCATGCGGCGCGAGATACGCCGGCCTGAGAAGCTCCCGACCGACGCGATGCGCCGCGCGGCGCTCTCGCCGTATTCCTGAAGTGTATCCAGCCGGTAAATCCGGGCGTTTTCGTTTTCTGGCACGGTATCTCTCCTTCGGATTCGATACCCGCTATTTTTCCCGGAAGGCGCGCGGGGCATACATTCCGGCTGTAAAATAAAAAGTCTTGACAGCGCCTCGGAGCTAGTGTATAATACGCAGGCTTGGAAAGGGGGTCTGCCGCCGTGAACAGGGATAACGTCTATCTCACGATGCTTCTCGACTACTACGGCGAGCTGCTCACCGTCAAGCAGCGGGAGTATTTCGACCTGCACTACAACCACGACCTCTCCCTCGCGGAGATAGGCGAGATGAACGGCATCTCGCGCCAGGGCGTGTGGGAGATAGTGCGCCGCGCGGAGCAGATAATGCGCGGCATAGACGAAAAGACCGGGCTCGTCTCCCGCCGCCGTGAGCGCAGCGAGGCGGTGAAGCTCATCACCGCGGAGCTAACGCCGCTCCTCGAAAGCGGCGACGAGGCCGTGTCCGGCGCGGCGCGGCGCTCGCTCGAAGCCCTCACGGCTCTGGACAACTGACGGAGGAACACCAATGGCGTTTGAAAGCCTTTCCGAAAAGCTCTCGGCCACATTCAAGAAGCTCCGCGGCAAGGGACGCCTCTCGGAGCTGGACATAGCCGAGGCCATGCGCGAGGTGCGCCTCGCCCTGCTCGAGGCGGACGTGAGCTACAAGGTCGTCAAGGACTTTGTCAAGCGCGTCTCCGAACGGGCGAAGGGCGCGGAGGTGCTCGAGAGCCTGACGCCCGCGCAGATGGTCGTAAAGATAGTGAACGAGGAGCTCTGCGCCCTCATGGGCAGCGAGAACAAGAAGCTCAACATCTCCTCGAAGAGCCCGAGCGTCTGCATGCTCGTGGGCCTTCAGGGCGCCGGCAAGACGACGAACGGCGCGAAGCTCGCCGCGCTCATGAAGAAGCAGGGCAAGCGCCCGCTGCTCGTGGCCTGCGACGTATACCGGCCCGCCGCGATAAAGCAGCTCGAGACCGTCGGCGCGCAGCTGGACATACCCGTCTTCCAGCTGGGCCGGGGCGACCCGGTTGAGATTGCGAAGGCCGGCATCGCGCACGCGAAAAAGTACGGCAGCGACCTGGTGTTCCTCGACACCGCGGGCCGCCTGCACATAGACGCCGAGCTCATGGACGAGCTCAAGAACATCAAGGCCGCGGTCGACCCGGCGGAGATCCTGCTGGTGGTCGACGCCATGACCGGCCAGGACGCGGTCAACGCCGCGAGCGCCTTTGACGAGGCGCTGGGCATCACCGGCGTCATGCTCACGAAGCTCGACGGCGACGCGCGCGGCGGCGCGGCCCTCTCGGTCACCGCCGTGACCGGCAAGCCGATAAAATTCGCCGGCGTCGGCGAAAAGCTCGACCAGATTGAGCCCTTCCACCCCGAGCGCATGGCCGGCCGCATCCTCGGCATGGGCGACGTGCTCAGCCTCATAGAAAAGGCCGAGCAGGCCGTGGACGAGAAAAAGGCCGCCGAGCTCGCCGAAAGGCTCCGCCAGAACAAGTTCACCCTCGCCGACTACTACGACCAGCTCCAGCAGCTCAAGGGCATGGGCTCCATGGAGGACATCGCCGGGATGCTGGGCATGAACGCCGGCGCGCTCAAGGGCGCGAAGATGGACGAGAAGGCCATGGCCCATATGGAGGCCATCATCCTCGCCATGACGCCCCGCGAGAGGGAGAACCCGAATATCCTCGGCAACTCGCGCAAAAAGCGCATCGCCGCGGGCAGCGGCACCTCCGTCATGGAGGTCAACCGCCTCCTGAAGCAGTACGACGCCATGCTCGCCCTCTTCAAGCAGATGAACGGCCCCGGCGGCAGGAAGATGAAGCGCCTCGCCAAGCGCGGCGGCCTCCCCGGCCTCGGCGGCATGGGCGGCGGCTTCCCCGGCCTGCCCGGCATGTGAACGATGCGGCGGCGCGCCTGCCGAAATTTGCAGCGCGTTTTGCCCGCAGATTCAGAATCGGCGAGGAATTTTCCCGCCAGACAAGGCAAACCGACGAAGGCGTACCGAGTGTACGTTGAGGAGGTTTAACGCAGTATGGCGGGAAAAGGCCCGCCGCGCTGGATTAAAACCGCTTTGCGGTTTTAATATACGAGAAAACTTATGGAGGTGAAAATAAATGGTAAAGATTCGTCTTCGCAGGATGGGCGCCAAGAAGGCCCCTTACTACCGCATCGTCGTCGCCGACTCCCGCAGCCCGCGCGACGGCCGCTTCATCGAGGAGATAGGCACCTACGATCCCCTGAGCGAGACCAACTCCCTGCGCGTCGATCTCGAGCGCGCCAAGTACTGGATTGCAAACGGCGCGCAGCCGACCGACACCGTCAGGGGCCTGCTCAAGAAGGCCGAGGCGTAAGGGCGCGGCCCTTCCGGGCGCCGGACATGCTACCTAAGGAGCATTTTGATGAACGAACTTTTGACCTACATTGTTCAGAGCCTCGTCGACAAGCCCGACGAGGTCTCGGTGACCGAGCGCAAAGCCGAGGGCGAGACCATCTTTGAGGTGCGCGTCGCCGACGGCGATATGGGCAAGGTCATCGGCCGTCAGGGACGGATTGTCAAGGAAATCCGCATCCTCATGAAGGCCGTGGCCCAGAGAAAGGGCAAAAAGGTCTCGGTCGAGATAGTCGACTGAGCTAAGCTGTGCGGGCGGGGCTTCCCGCCCGCGCATAAGCGTATTGGCGGCGGGAGGCAAACCCGCCGTTTTTGGTATGGTGACTGCCTTATGAAGGAAAGATTTATAGAGGCCGGAGAAATTGTGAACACCCACGGCGTGCGCGGCGAGGTCAAGATTATGCCCTGGACGGACACGCCGGAGTTCCTGCGCGCGATAAAGACGCTCTACGTCGACGGAAATCCCCTGCGCGTCCTCTCCTCCCGCGTACACAAGGGCGCCGTGCTCGCCCTGCTCGAGGGCGTGGAGGACGTCAACGCCGCCATGCGCCTCAAGGGCCGGCGCGTCTTCATAGACCGGGAGGACGCGCGCCTGCCCGAAGGGCGCTTTTTCATTCAGGACATAATGGGCGCGCGCGTCGTGACCGAGTCCGGCGAGGAATTGGGCGCGCTCGCCGAGGTCATAGACGCCCCTGCGGGCATGGTCTACGTCGTGCGCGGGAAGGACGAGCACCTTATCCCCGCCGTGGACGAGTTCGTGCTCAAAACCGACGCCGACGCGGGAGTTATCACCGTGCGGCTCATAGAGGGGATGTGAGCGTGTGGAGCCCTATCGCATAGACATCATGACGCTCTTCCCCGACAGCATGAGCCGCGTCCTGGGCGAGAGCATAATAGGCCGCGCGGAGAAGAAGGGCGCGGTGGAGATAAACTGCGTGCAGATACGGGACTTCACCGAGAACCGGCAGATGCAGGTGGACGACTACCCCTACGGCGGCGGGTGGGGTCTCGTCATGATGGCGCAGCCGCTCAAGAGCTGCCTCGACCACATCCTGAGCGCGGCCGGGAAGCGCAGGACACGCGTCATATACATGTCGCCGCAGGGCCGGCCCTTCAATCAGGAGGAGGCCAGGCGCCTCAAGCGCGACTACGACCACCTCGTGCTCGTCTGCGGGCACTACGAGGGCATAGACGAGCGCTTCATAGAGGAGTGCGTCGACGAGGAGATATCCCTCGGCGACTTCGTGCTCACGGGCGGCGAGATTGCCGCGATGGCCGTCGCGGACTGCGTCTGCCGCATGGTGCCCGGCGTCCTCGCCGACGAGGAGTGCTACACCGGCGAGAGCCACTGGGACGGGCTGCTGGAGTATCCGCAGTACACCCGGCCCGAGGTCTGGGAGGGCCGCGCCGTGCCGCCGGAGCTCCTGACCGGCGACCACGAGAGGGTGCGCCGCTGGCGGCGGAAAAAGCAGCTCGAGCGCACGCTGGATAAGCGCCCGGACATGTTTGAGAAGCTCGAATTCAGCTCCAAGGAGGACAAAAGGCTCGTCGAGGAGATAGAGTACGAGCGCCTGCCCGAGAGGCTGAAGCTGAGGTTTGAGCCGCGCCGGGCCGAGGAGGCGGACGCGGAGGCCATACTCGCCGTTATGGAGGAGGCCAAGGCCTTCCTGCGCGAGCGCGGCGTCGACCAGTGGCAGGACGGCTATCCCAACCGCGAGACCATTATGGCCGACATCGCCGCCGGGCGAGGCTGGGCCTTCGAC
>DVJK01000197.1 GCA_018716795.1 Candidatus Scatomorpha merdipullorum
AAATATACGCGAATTTACATTTTTTAAACGGGCGTTCGGGGTTTATTATAATCGAACGCCCGGGCGGGCGTGGAAGCCCGCCCCTACGGATTAAAATTTGATATCGAGAATCCCCCACAAATACACCAAAGGTGGTAACCTAATGGCAAAGGACTACAAACCCGAGGACATCATGTTCCCGGAGCAGAAGATTGTCTCTTCGGAGATAGTCAGCGAGATGAAGTCGAGCTTTATCGACTATGCGATGAGCGTCATTGTGGCGCGCGCGCTGCCGGATGTGCGCGACGGGCTCAAGCCCGTGCACAGGCGCATACTCTACGCAATGTATGAGGACGGCCTGACCTCCGACAAGCCCTTCAAGAAGTCCGCGACCTGCGTCGGCGACGTGCTGGGCCGCTATCACCCGCACGGCGACGCCTCGGTCTACGACGCGCTGGTGCGCCTGGCGCAGGACTTCTCCATGCGCTATCCGCTGGTCGAGGGCCACGGCAACTTCGGCTCCGTCGACGGCGACCCTCCGGCCGCCTACCGATACACGGAGGCGCGCATGGCGCGCATCTCCGACGAGATGCTGCGCGACCTCGAGAAGGACACCGTCGACTGGGATCCCAACTTCGACGAGAGCCGGAAGGAGCCCCGCGTGCTTCCGGCGCGCTTCCCGAACCTGCTCGTCAACGGCTCGAGCGGCATCGCCGTCGGCATGGCGACGAATATCCCGCCGCACAACCTCACGGAGGTCATTAACGCCTGCGTCTGCGTGCTGGATAACCCCGAGGCCACGATTTCGGAGCTCATGCAGCACGTGACCGGCCCGGACTTCCCCACGAAGGGCATAATCATGGGCCGCAGCGGCATCCGCGCCGCCTATGCCACCGGACGCGGCAAGGTCATTCTGCGCGCGCGCACGGAGTTTGAGGAGTTCGGCCACGACCGGATAAGGATAATCGTCACCGAGCTGCCCTATCAGGTCAACAAGCGCCAGCTCGTTGAGAACATGGCCGAGCAGGTGCGCGAAAAGCGCCTCGATGGCATATCCGGCCTGCGCGACGAGTCTGACCGCAACGGCATGCGCATAGTCATTGAGCTCAAGCGCGACGCGAACCCGCAGGTCGTCCTCAACCGCCTCTTCGCCCAGACGCAGCTCCAGACCAGCTTTTCCATCAACATGCTCGCGCTTGTGGACAACCAGCGCGCGCCCAAGATACTGAACCTCCGGCACATCATCGACGAGTACCTCGCCTTCCAGGAGGAGCTGCTTGTCCGCCGCACGCGATTCGATCTCAAGAAGGCGCAGGAGCGCGCGCATCTCCTTGAGGGCCTGCTCATAGCCCAGGACAACATCGACGAGGTCATCAAAATAATCCGCGAGAGCTATGACGACGCGAAGGAAAACCTCATGCGTCGCTTCAGCCTCGACGACGTCCAGGCCCAGGCGATACTCGACATGCGCCTCAAGGCCCTCCAGGGCCTCGACCGCGAGAAGCTGGAGAAGGAGTACGCCGAGCTTGAGGAGCGCATCGCCTACTACCTCTCCCTCCTCGCCGACTCGGAGAAGATAAAGGGTGTCCTCAAGGAGGAGCTTATCGCCCTGCGCGACAGGTACGGCGACGCGCGCAAGACCGAGATTCAGGATATCGAGGACGAGATAGACATCGAGGACCTCATAGAGGAGGAGAAGTGCGTCTTCACGCTGACGCACTCCGGCTATATCAAGCGCCTCGCCGCGAGCGAATACCGCGCGCAGGGCCGCGGCGGCCGCGGCGTCAAGGGCATGTCCACGCGCGAGGAGGACTATGTGGAGACGGTCTTCACCGCCTCAACGCACGACAACATCCTCTTCTTCACCAGCTTCGGCCGGGCCTATCGCCGCAAGGGCTATCAGATACCCGAGGCCGGCCGCGCCGCGAGGGGCACGAACATCGTCAACATCCTGCCCACGGACAGCGGCGAGCGCGTCGTCTGCATGCTGCACGAGCGCGAGGGCGCGAAGTATCTCTTCATGTCCACGGCCAAGGGCACGGTCAAGCGCATGAGCCTCGAGGCCATACGCAACATCCGCAAGACCGGCATCCGCGCGCTGAACATAGACGAGGGCGACGAGCTCATCTCCGCCGTGCTCACCGACGGGCAGCGGAACATGCTGCTCGCCACCCGCGACGGCTATGCGATATGCTTTGACGAAAACGACGTCCGGCCCATGGGGCGCGACGCCGTGGGCGTCCGCGGCATAAAGCTGCGCGAGGGCGACCGCGTCGTCGGCGCGGCCCCGGCCCTCTCCGACGCGCAGGTGCTGAGCATAACCGAAAACGGATACGGCAAGCGCACCGCCGTGGGCGAATACCTCCGCGGCGGCGAGGAGTCCGGTCCGCAGAAGCGCGGCGGCATGGGCCTCAAGAGCTATAACGTCACGGACAAGACCGGCCCTGTCGCCGACGTGCGCATGGTAAAGGGCGAGGAGGACGTGCTCATTGTCGCCGACGATGGCACGATAATCCGCACGGGCGTCTCCGGCGTCTCCGTCCTGGGCCGCGCCACGCAGGGCGTGCGCATAATGCGCCCGAACGAGGGCGCGAAGGTCATCTCCGCCGCGCTCACCGAGCCGGAGGACGAGGACGAGCCCGCGTCGGACGAAGCCGCTGACGCGGCGGAAGACGCCGCAGGCTCCGCCGAAGCTCCCAAGGAGGGCGAATGAAGGAGGTCACCATATACACCGACGGGGCCTGCTCGGGCAACCCGGGCCCCGGCGGCTGGGCGGCGATACTGAGCTATAAGGGCCGCGAGAAGGAGCTCTCCGGCGGAGAGGCGAGCACGACGAACAACCGCATGGAGCTCTCCGGCGTCATAGCTGCGCTCTCCGCGCTCACCGAGCGCTGCTCCGTCACGCTCTACACCGACTCGCAGTACATAGAGCGCGCCATAAACGAGCATTGGCTCGACTCCTGGAAAAGGCGCGGCTGGCGGCGCAAGGACGGGCCGGTCAAGAACCTCGAGCTCTGGCAGGAGCTCGACCGCCTGCTGCGCGAGCAGGACGTCACCGTCCGCTGGGTCAAGGGCCACGCGGAGAACGAATACAACAACCGCTGCGACGCGCTCGCCGTCAGGCGGCGGGACGAGTACGCTTCCGGAGGCGGAAAGTGAAAAAGAGAAAAAAGAGCGATTTGGGCGAATTTTTCGCCTTTTTCCGGCCGCACCTGGGCCTTTTTGCGCTGGATATGGGCTGCGCGGCCCTCGCCGCGGTCATAGACCTGGTCTTCCCCTACGTCTCGCGCATGAGCATGACGCGGCTTTTGCCGGAGCGGATGTTCGCGGCCTTCTTCGCGGTCATGGCCGTCATGATTGCGGCCTATATCCTCAAGGGCGTGTGCTACTACTTCATAACCGTCCTGGGGCACCGCATGGGCGTCTACGTCGAGGCGGACATGCGCCGCGCGGCCTTCAACCACATACAGAAGCTCTCCTTCAGCTTCTTCGACCACAACCGCACCGGCGCGCTCATGAGCCGCATAACAAGCGACCTCTTCGAGATAACCGAGCTCGCGCACCACGGCCCGGAGGACATCCTTATCTCCTGTCTCACGATTGTCGGCGCGCTGGCCGTCATGTTCACGATAGAGTGGCGGCTGGCCCTCGTCCTGGCGGTGACGCTTCCGCTTCTTATCGCCTTCACGCTCTCGCGCCGCGTGAGGATGAAAAGGGCCAACCTGGAGGTCAAGCGCAAGACCGCGGAGATAAACTCCGCCATAGAGAGCGGCATATCCGGCATCCGCACGGCCAAGGCCTTCGCCAACGAGAAGGCGGAGGACGACAAGTTTGTCGCCGCCAACGAGAAGTATAAGGCCGCGCGGCGCGAGTATTTCAACGCCATGGGCGGCTTTATGAGCGGGATGGAGTTCACGACCAGCATCATGCAGGTGCTCGTCATCGCCGCGGGCGGCTTTTTCATCATGCGCGGCAGCATGGACTACGTCGACCTCATGACCTTCACGCTCTACGTCTCCACCTTCGTGACGCCCGTGCGCAAGCTGGCCACGTTTTCGGAGACCTATATGCAGGGCACGGCGGGCTTTTCCCGCTTCCTCGAGCTCATGCGGACCGAGCCGGAGATAAAGGACGCGCCGGACGCGGATGAGCTCGAAGGCGTGAAGGGCGAGGTGGAGTACAGGGGCGTGGGCTTTCGCTACGGGCCGGACAAGCCCTGGGTGCTGCGGGGCATCGACCTCAAAATTGCGCCGGGCGAAAAGCTGGCCGTCGTCGGCCCCTCGGGCGGCGGCAAGACGACGCTCTGCCAGCTGCTCGAGCGCTTTTACGACGTCACGGAGGGCGCGGTCCTCGTCGACGGGCGGGACGTGCGGACGGTCACGCAGGAGTCGCTGCACCGGAGCATAGGCATAATCCAGCAGGACGTCTTTATCTTCGCCGGCACGATAAGGGACAACATACGCTACGGCAAGCCCGACGCGACGGACGCGGAGATAATCGCCGCCGCCGTGCGCGCGGAGATACACCAGGACATCATGGCCATGCCCGAGGGCTACGACACCTTCGTCGGCGAGCGGGGCGTAATGCTCTCCGGCGGGCAGAAGCAGCGCCTGAGCATAGCCCGCGTCTTCCTCAAGAACCCGCCCATACTCGTCATGGACGAGGCCACGAGCGCGCTCGACTCCGTCACGGAGCAGCGCATACAGCAGAGCCTCGACTCCCTCGCCGTGGGCCGCACGAGCGTCATAATCGCCCACCGCCTGAGCACGATACGCGGGGCCGACCGCGTCGCCGTCATAGAGGACGAGCGAATTGTCGAGCTCGGCGCGCCCGCCGAGCTGCTCGAGCGCGGCGGCGAGTTTGCGAAGCTCTGGAAATCTCAATTCGACAGGGAGGAGACCTGAATGCCAGTTTACCACATAGAACGCGGCGGGCACGCGGACATGCACCGCGTCTACCCCATGCTCTGCTTCGACTTCCACGACTGGGAGCGGCCGCTTGAATTCGAATGCCAGCGCGCCCTGCTGCGCGGGGCGGAGCTGCTGCTTTTGAAGGATCAGCAGAACGCCGAGTGCGGCTACGCGCTCATGCTCAAAAACCGCCTGAGCGGCTATGTGCTGCTCGGCTGGCTGAGCGTATATCCGCACATCCGCGGCGGCGGCATAGGCGGCGAGTTCCTGCGCCTTATCCGCGAGTATTACGCGCGCTGGGAGGGGATCCTGCTCGAGGTCACGGAGTATCCCGCGCTGGAGAAGGCGCGGAAGCTCAACGCCTTCTATAAGCGCAACGGCTACGCCGACGTGAATTGCCGCTACTTCCTCGGCGGCAGGGAGACTCAGCTCATGTACCTGCCCCTCGCCGGCGCGAGGGACATTGCGCCCGTCATAAAAAGCGTGGTGCGAAGCGTCTACGAGTGCATGTACTGCGAGCGCGCGCTTGCAAATCTGGTGCGCATAGAAAAGGACGAGGACGCATAAAAAAACGCCCGGGACCGACGGTTCCGGGCAACTTTTATATAGGCGGCAGCGCCGCCGCGAGATTCCGGGAAGGACGCGGCGGCTCATATCCTCTTTCCTATCGCATTGCTCGCGAGTATCAGGATGAGCGGCTGCACGGCGAGCATGACGCCGGTTATCACGGCGGGAAGCGTGTAGTCCAGGATGATGAATATCACGGTCGCGAGGCCGAAGAGCGCCATGTCTATGCCGCAGGCGAGATAGCCGGCGCGGTATTTAATCTGCACGTTCCGCTCGTCCTCGACCTCAATCTCAAAGCTCTCGTCCTTTTTGACCTGCTTCGCGTACCAGAGCTCCGCATAGCTGACACCGAAGAGCGCCCCGAAGGCGCAGGCGAGCCCGACGTCGACGCCCTTGGGAAAATCCGCGAAGGCGATAAGCAGCAGCAGCGCGGCGCAGGCCGCGTAGCCGAGATACCAGAGTTTAGTCCTCTTCATATATGAATACCTCCTCGATGCTGAGTCCGAAATAGCGCGCTATTTTGAAGGCCAGCGTTATCGACGGGTTGTATCGCCCGTTCTCCAGCGAGCCTATCGTCTGCCGCGACACGCGCAGGGCGCGCGCCAGCTCCTCCTGATTCACTCCGCGCTCGCGCCGGAGCTCTTCCAGCCGGTTTTTCATCCGCCTGCACCTCCATGGAAAGCTTACTTTCCATCGCCAATATAGCACGCCGGAGGGAAGATGTCAAGCAAGCTTTACATAAAAAATTTTGAAAAATTTTTCATATGACGCAAATGTGATACAACTTGGATACAAGCGCGGTTTATATTAAGCTCAGAGGAAAAGGATACGCAGATAAGGAGGTCAAAAAATGTTTAAAACGTTTAAAAGGCTCTGCGCCTCGCTGCTTGCAGCCGCGTTAATCCTGGCGTTTACGACCGGCTGCGGAGAGGCCCCGCCGGAGAGCGCGCCGCCGGAGTCGGAGGAGGCGGCCGGGGCGGAGGCCCTGGTCTTCGCCGTGGCGGGCCCGGACAAGTGGATAGCCCGGGCGGCGGAGGACTATAACGCCGCGGGGCCGGAGAAGCCCGTGGAGCTGCTGCGCTTCCAAAGCGCCGCGGAGCTTATGGACGCCGTGGACGGAGGGCTGGAGGCGGACATGTACTTCGCCGCCCTCGAGGGCGCGAGCCTGCCGGAGTATGCCGCTTCGCCCGCCGCGCGGCTCCGGGAGGCGAGCGCCGACCTCTCGGGCCGGCTCAACATCCCGCTGGCCGGGAACCTCGCCGAGGCTATGAGCTGCGAGGGCGAGCTGCGCTGCCTGCCCTTCGACTTCGAGGTCGAGGGCGTGGCCTGGACGCTGGGAGAGGCCCTGCCCGGGAGCATGGCGGAGGCCGAAGCCCTCGCCGCCGGGGCGGGCGAGACGCTCTTTTACCCCCTCTGGAACTGCGACAGCCTCGCCGGCGGCTGGCTCTACCCCTACCTCTGCTCGGCGGACGAGGCCGCGCGCGGCGACATCCTCGCAAGCGTCCTCGCGCACGAGCAGGACGATGAGCCCGCGCCGGACGCGCGCTTCGCCTTCAACCTTGTGCGCCTGGACGGCGACGAAAACGGCGAGCTCGGGCTCGGGAACCTGGTCTTCAACTGCGCCGACGGCTGGGCCGCCGGCCTGCCCGGCGCGGAGACCGCGGGCATATACGTGCCGAAGCACGTCTTCGGCATATTCGAGGGCTGCTCCGACGCGGACGCCGCCTGGGCCTTCCTCGAGGGCTTCCTCTCGGACGGGCTCCAGGATAACGCCCGTTCCCTTCCCGCGGCGGAGTCCGCGTTTGAGAGCCGGCTTGAGCACGCCTCCCGCTTCGTCTCGCCCGAGGCCGTCGGGACGGCGCGCGAGCTGGTCGAGAACAGCACCCTCGCCGCGGGCCCCGGCCTGGCCGGAGAGGAGCAGGCCTGGTATGTCGAATACATAAACAGCGAGGCCCGGCACGAAAAGCTCGGCATAGCCTGAGCGCGAAAGCGAAAAGGTAAAATACAAAATCCCCGCAGGTTTTGCCTGCGGGGATTTTGTGGATATGGGAGTTGGAAGAGGAAAATCATTTAAAAGGAGACGGAGATGGGAGGCTCCGTTCCGTCGATAAAAATATAACTCAAGTCTTGCTATTAGTAAAGACAGAGTTTATAATAATTGCTATGCTGATATTTAATATCAAGGAGGCCGGGCCATGGACACTGCCAAAATACGCGCGCTGCTGACCGCGGCGGATCTCGGAAGCATCACCCGCGCGGCGGAGGCGCTGGGATACACTCAGTCGGGCGTGACGCACATCATCCGCTCGCTTGAGGAGGAGGCGGGCTTCCCGCTGCTGCTGCGCGGGAACCGGGGCGTGAGCCTGACGGCGGAGGCGCAGCGGCTTGCGCCGCTCTTCCGCGAGCTCAGCCAGGCGGCGGACCGGCTCGAGCAGGAGCTCGCCCTCACGCGCGGGGTGGAGCGCGGCGTCGTGCGCATAGGCAGCTACTCCTCCATCTCCCTGCACTGGCTGCCGCAGGTCCTGGAGGCCTTCCAGGAGCGGTATCCGAGCATAGAGGTCGAGCTGCTTGAGGGCAACGCCGAGGAGATACACGAGTGGCTTTCAAACGGGCGCATAGACATCGCGTACACCAGCCTGCGGGCCTATTCCGGCTTCGACACGGTCAAGATTCTGGACGACCCCATGTACGCCGTCCTCCCGCGGACGCACCCGCGCGCGAAGGACAAGGTCTTCCCCATTACGGCCTTCAGGGGCGAGCCCTTCCTCGTCTACGTCTCGGACACGAAGCCGGAGCAGGACCTCTCCCAGGCGATGGAGCTCGCCGGGGTGAGCGAGGCGAAGTTCTTTTCGAACTTCGACATGACGATATTGGCCATGGTCGAGCACAACCTGGGCGTTACCATACTGCCGAAGCTCATCCTCGCCGGCTCTCAGGCCGACGTCGCCGCCATCCCGATTGAGCCGCCCATGACGCGCAGCCTCGGCATGGCCGTGCGCAGCATGGCGGAGGCCTCGCCGGCCATGCGCCGCTTCATGAGCTGCACCATGGAGGTCCTGGGCCTGGCCGGGGCTTAAAACAGGCGGTAACGCGAAAATCCACCGGCAAACGCCGGTGGATTTCCTTATGCGCCGGGCGGGGCGCTTACTGCTCGTATATCCCGCCGCCGATGAATTCGCGGACGAGGGAGTCCGGGGCGACGAGCTTTTCGTCTATGTGGCCGAAGAGCTGTATGGCCGGAAGCACCCGGCGAAGCTCCTCATAGCGCTCTATGCCCTCGGGGATGGAGGAGAAGAGCTCGGTGGCGACCGAATTCATGACGGGCAGCTCGTAGGGCAGGGCCGTGTCCAGCATGAGGTTGGCCTTCTCCTTGTAGGGCGAGATGTAGAGCTTTTCGCCGCGGCGGACGTTGGCCCACATGGCGAGGGTGCGCGCCGGGTCGTAGGCCCGGAAGAGCTTGTCGCGCACCGTGCGGCGCACGAGGCGTATCCAGGTGCCCTTGAAGACCACCTTGCCGTTGAACTCCACGTTCGAGCGCGCGGAGATATAGAGCTTGAAGGCCTCGGGGTGCCGGCCCGCAATCTCGTCGTTGAGGGCGTGGATGCCCTCGAAGATGGCGAGCTCGTCGTCGCGGAGCTTGAGCGACTTGCTCGGCTCCATGACGCGCATCTGGCGCGCGAACTCGTACTTGGGCACGAATATCCGCTCGCCGCGCGCGAGGGCGGAGAAGTGCTCGTTCAAAAGCTCCATGTCGAGGCACCTGGGGCTTTCGAAGTCATAGCTGCCGTCCGCCGTGCGCGGAGCTGTGGCCGGGTCGACGGTGCGGAAGTAGTTGTCGAGGCTTATCGTATAGCTCCTTATCCCGCGGCGGCGCAGCTCCTCCTCTATCTTTTGCGCCGTCGTCGTCTTGCCGGAGCCGCTGGGCCCCGAGAGCAGGACGATGGGGCTCCTCTTCCGGTTGGCGCTTATCATGTCCGCCGCGCGGGCGACCTTGGCGTTATACTCCGCGTCGCACTCGGCGACGAAGGCCGCGGGGTCGGCGACCGTGCGGTAATTTATTTCGTTGAGGTCAAAGGCCATAGAACTCCGTTATCCTTTCCTTGCCTTTTTGTATGCCGTCTATGCTTTTTATATACTCAAGCGGGTATTTCGGGGCGAAAAAGCGCTTTATCCTGCCGGGCGCGACCAGCTTGGAGGAGCCGCCCGCCCCCATTGAGATTATGCTTGTAAGCTCCTCCATTATGTAGATGTTGTAGAGATTTTCAAAGCCCGGCCTCGTCCAGCCGACGTTTTCAAAGCCGCCGGACATATACTTCTGCCGGTAGAGGTAGTAGGGCTCGTACCCGTTTTTGTAGAGCGCGGCGCAGGCCGCGTCGAGCATTCGGGCCACGTCCTCCGCGCCGGGAAGCGCGCCGCCTATGGCGCTGAGGGTGCTGCCGCGCTTCATGGAGAGGGTGTGGACGGTGACGTTCTCGGGCGCGAGGGCGAGCACGGCGTCAAGCGTCCTCTCAAAGCCCTCCGGCGTGTCCTGCGGGAGCCCGGCAATCAGGTCCATGTTCACCGCGAAGCCTCCCGCGGCGCGCACGAGCTCGAGCGCGGATATTATGTCCCGCGCCGTGTGCCTGCGGCCTATCGCCTCGAGCACCCTGTCCGACATGGTCTGGGGATTCACGCTTATACGCCGCGCGCCGTGCGATTTAAGCACCTCGAGCTTTTCGCGCGTTATCGTGTCTGGCCGCCCGGCCTCGACGGTGAACTCAATCTCGCCGAGGCGAAGGCCGAAGGCCCTCTCGAGCCGCGAGCAGAGCTCGTCGAGCTCCGGCGCGGAGAGCGTCGTGGGCGTGCCTCCGCCGATGTAGAGCGAGACGGGCCGGAGCTGCGCGCGCCGGACCGCCGCGGCGGTCGCCTCGATATCCAGCCACAGGGCCTCGAGATATCGGGGGATGAGCGCCATGGACTTCTCCACGCTCTGGCTGACGAAGGAGCAGTAGGAGCAGCGCGTGGGGCAGAAGGGTATGCCGAGG
>DVJK01000198.1 GCA_018716795.1 Candidatus Scatomorpha merdipullorum
TGTCTCCAACTGCCCGACAAACTGGGGCATGAGCCCGCTGGAGAGCCTTGATCACGTTCACAACGTCATACTCAAGGAGTTCCCGCTCGGGGAATTCCGCGCGAAGTGAGGAGGCCGGAAGCATGGAAAAATCCTTCATCATCGCCGGTTTCGGCGGTCAGGGCGTCATGGTCATGGGCCAGCTCCTGAGCTATACCGCCTGCGAGACCACGGATAAATACATCACCTACTTCCCGAGCTACGGCGCGGAGATGCGCGGAGGCACCGCCAACTGCTACGTCGTCGTCTCCGACGAGCCGGTGGGCGCGCCGAAGGTCAGCCAGGCTGACTATGTCGTCTGCCTCAACGACCCGAGCATGGCCCGCTTCAGGAACGCCGTCGTGCCCGGCGGCACGATATTCGTAAACAGCTCCGTCGTCACCCTAGGCGCGGAGCGCGAGGACGTCCACGTCGTCAAGGTGGACGCGGGCTCCATCGCCATAGAGCTCGGCAATCCCAAGGTGCTCAACCTCGTCATGACCGGCGCGATTATAGGGTACACCGAGGTCCTGCCCGCCGAAAACGTCCTCCAGACCGCCTTCAAAAAGCTCGGCTCCAAGCGCCCCGAGCTCAATCCGATAAACGAGGCGGCCTTCCGCCGCGGCTATGAGATAGGCAGGAAGGCTAAGGAGGAGAGGGCGTAAACACGCCGCAAAATCAAACCAAAGCGTACAATGTCCAAAGTCCGCCCGCCCGAAGCGATTCGGGCGGGTTTTTCATCGCCCGCGGGCAGGGGCGCGGCGGATTCGGCCGAAACGATTGCAAACGCCGGCCCCCGAGGGTATAATGGGGCGTGAAATTTGCAAAAGGGAGGGCTTGATATGCTTAAAACGGCGCTCTTCGGGGCGGGGCAGGCCGGGACCATGGCCCTGCGGCTGCTGGGCGGGCGCGTCTGCTGCGTGGCGGACAATTCCCGGGAAAAGCGGGGCACAACGCTGCTCGGCGTGCCGGTCGTGTCGCCGGAGGAGAGCCTTGAGTACGCGCCCGAACGCTTCTGCCTCTGCGTGACCGACGCCGCCCGCGCTGCGGAGATGAGAGAGCAGCTGCGCGCGCTGGGCTATGCGGGCGAGATAATCGACGCACGGGCGCTCCGCCTCTTTGACGCGCGCGACGCGACGGCGCTGCTGCTCGCCGAGCAGATAAACGCCCTGGGCCTCGAGGGGGATACGGCGGAGCTGGGCGTGTACAAGGGCGGCTTTGCCGAGCTCATGGCCCGCGCCTTCCCCGGCAGGCGGCTCCATCTCTTCGACACCTTCGAGGGCTTCGCGCCCGAGGACGTCGCCGTGGAGCGCCGCGAGGGCCTCTCCCGCGCGAGGGAGGGGGATTTCTCGGGAAGCTCCGTCGAGGCCGTCCGCGCCCGGCTGGAGCGGCCGGAGCTCGCAGTCTTCCACGTCGGGCGTTTCCCGGAGAGCTTCGCCGGCTGCGAAAGCGCCCGCTTCGTCTTCGTCTCGCTCGACGCGGACCTCTACGCCCCGACCGCCGCGGCCCTCCCGGTTTTCTACGACCGGCTCGTCCCAGGAGGGGTAATTTTGCTCCACGACGTCAACGGCTCCCAATACCCCGGCGCGGGCCGCGCCCTCGCCGAATTCTGCTCCGAACGCCGCCTGCTCCCAATCCCCCTCTGCGACCTCCACGCCAGCGCAATTTTGAGAAAGCCCCTGTGAATACGCAATCCCCGCGCCGCACCGGCGCGGGGATTTTTGCCTTATTTCCGCCCTTCAACCGCACGGGCCAGGCTTTCGAGGAGCCGGGCCAGCTCGGCGCGCGGCACTGTCAGCGTCATGCGGAAGAAGCCGGGCTCGGAGTGGTATTTGACGCCCTGTAGGCCGGACGCAGCATGGGGTTCATGCTGCCGTAGAATTCCCGGTCGCGCCGGGCGCGGAAGCGCTCGCGCGTCTCGGCGTCCGGGATTATCAGATTGGCCTGATTCGTGCCCGTGAAGCTCAGCCATTTGCCCAGGGATACCGCGGTGATGACTCTCGCAGAGCAGCCCAGAAGCTGGCCGAAGGTGGGCATTTCCACGCCCGGATAGACGCACTCAGCAAAGATTTCGTCGTTGAAGACGACGACGCCGTATTTCCCGGCAAGCTCGGCAATGCGCTCGAGCTCGCCGCGGCTGAAAACCTTGCCCGTCGGGTTATGCGGGTTGCAGAAGACAAGCAGCTTGTTCTCCGGCGCGGCGAGCTTGGCCTCGAGGTCGGGCCAGTCTATGCTGTAACGCTCGCCGTCGAAGAGCATGGGCGAGGACACCCTGCGCCGGGAACTCAGCTCCACGGCCTCCCAGTACATGTGATAGCAGGGATCGAGCCCGACTATCCCGTCGCCCTCGCCGGTGAAGGCCCGCATGGCCGTCGCGAGGGCGGAGGTGATGCCGTACACGGGTACTATCCACTCCGGCTCTATCTCCCAGCCGCGCTGTGAGGCCAGCCAGGAGCGCACGAGCTCGAGGAAGGCCGCATCCTACACGGTGTAGGCGTAAAGCCCGCGCTTTGCCCAGCGCACGACGGCGTCTATGACGAAATCCGCCGTGGGGAACTCAAACTCCGCGCCCCAGAGGCTCAGAAGCCCGCTTTCCTCTATCGCCGCCGGCGTCATGGCCTGCTTGACCGTGCTCATGCCCGAGCGGTCGACCCTTGTGTCAAAATGCGTCATGCCTCGTCTCCGCTCGTCTCTGTTATGCCGCGGCGCGCGATGTTTTCCGCATTCATGCGCTCGAGCTCTTCATGCCGGAGCCGGTAGAAGCCCGCGAAGATGGCTACGGCGATAAAAGCGCCGATTGCCACGGAGAGCGTGGTGCAGATTTTCAGCGCGCTGAGCGCGCTGCCGGTCTGTTCGGGAGCGTTTGCGACGTAGCCGCTGGCGTCCTGAATGAAGCCGAGCATCGCTCCGGCGATGCCGGAGGATATCTTGCTCAGGAGGGAGCTCACGGAGGTGAAGGTGCCCTGGAGCTGGAGGCCGGTCCTGTTTTCGCTGTAAATGGAGCAGTCGAGGGCCAGCGGCACGATGAAGGCGTTGACATAGCCAATCGCAACTCCCGCGACGCAGCTGAGTGCGACCATCACGAAGACGCTGCCGTCGCCGGTCAGATAGCGCAGGAGGTAGGCCGCGGCGGTGACGAGCATGGAGACGACGCAGATGCGCTTTTCGTCGAAGCGCTGCACGAGCTTGGCCATGGTCAGCGCGGCGATGATGGGCATGGCGTAGTCCGCGAAGATGAGCGGCGTGTAATAGTCCGCGCTGCCGAGGTTATAGGTGCAGTAGTACATGAGGCTTGCGCTCATGATTCCGCCGGCGGAGCTCTACGACGCGCTCTACTACATCAAGAGCTGCACCGACCTGCACACGCCCTCGCTCACCCAGCTCGTCGCCGCCGAGTTCCTGAACCGCGGCCTGCTCGACGGGCAGATTGAGAAGGTAATCGCCATGTACAAGGACCGCTGGGAGAAGATGGAGCGGGCCATGCGCGAATATTTCCCCTCCGAGCTCAAGTGGGTGGATACGAAGGGCGGCATGTTCACCTGGCTCAGCCTTCCCACACCCTCGAAGGACTGCGATTCGATAAAGATGCTCGGCGACTGCCTTGACAGCTGCGGTGTGGCCTACATGCCGACGGCGAG
>DVJK01000199.1 GCA_018716795.1 Candidatus Scatomorpha merdipullorum
TGCCGCCGCCCAGGTCGTAGTCCAGGTTGAAAATGACGCGGTCGCCGTCTATGC
Source organism: Candidatus Scatomorpha merdipullorum (assembly GCA_018716795.1). Classification (GTDB taxonomy): domain Bacteria; phylum Bacillota; class Clostridia; order Oscillospirales; family Oscillospiraceae; genus Scatomorpha; species Scatomorpha merdipullorum. The sequence goes on from DVJK01000199.1 coordinate 55, forward strand.
TCGGGTAGCTGTACTCCCCGCTGCCCTCGGGCAAGGGGAAGCTGTGCTCCGCGCCGGAGTCCTCGCTGATGCTGACCATACCGTCCGCGATGGAGTACCAGCCGCCCTCATAGCGCACGCGGCTCGTGTCCCAATCGTTGCCGCTGGGCTGGAAGATCTCGGGCGCGGAGTCGAGCACCTCGCCCGTGGAGAGGTCGACGTAGGTGCTCTCCGGCTCGGGCTCACCCGTCCAGGACATGAACTCGAGGTAGTGGCCGAGCATGTAGGTACAGTCCCAGTAGACCATGCCGGGCTCCAGCCCCTCAACGGGTATCGCGTCCGCATCCCAGCGCCAGAGCTCGCGCCCGTCCTCGCCGGAGAGCATGACCGCGTCGCCCTCGAGGTCGAAGAAGAGCGCGCCGAAGGTGTTCGAGCAGACGCAGTCGCTGAAGACCTGGCCCGTGTACCAGCTGCCGTCCATGGCCGCGAGACCGTAGCGGTCGTCATATTTGGGCATCCAGTCCTCCGCGGGCTTCTCCTCCAGCTCCACGGCCGTGCGCAGGAGCAGCGTGTCGCCATAGCGCTCGCCCGGCAGGGTGGTCGAGGTGTCCGTCAGGGCCTCCACGGCGGTGTAGACGGGATCGGTTATTATCTCGCCCTCGCGCGTCGCGAGGCCGTAGAACCAGCCGCGGTCCCAGAACTCCGCCTCGCTCTCGCCGCCGATGTAGGGCACCAGCTCGCCGTAGTCGTCGGCGGGCCGCAGCTCGCCGACATAGCCCTCATAGCGGCGGTTGGCGATGTTGGGCGCGCTCGTCTCGAGCACCTCCCAGTGCGCCTCAACGCTCGGCCCCGAGGGCGTCGGCGTTGGCGTGGACACCGGCGTTTCTTCGACTCCGCAGGCGGAGAGGGAGAGCAGCGCTGCCGCCGCCAGGGCGAGGGATATTGCGGTACGCTTCATTGCGTTATCCTCCTGTTTCATAACTTTAAACCTTTTCCCGGGACGCTTTCTTTTGGAGCGCCAAAAGAAAGCGTCCCGGACCCCGAAAGGAAAAGCGCTTTGGGTGCGTGTCTTTACGGCGCGCAGCGCTTGCGTTGTCACCGGGCGGGTGCTATTCCGAGGTTTTCATCCCTAAATGGTACAAGTTTTTTGCATCGCCGACCGCGATTGGCCGCTGACGGGTTGAAGATTCGGCGTGGTATTCAGCCCCCTCTTGGAGGGGGCTGTCAGCGAAGCTGACTGGGGGAGTTCTGCCTGAGCTCCGCTCAGGCAGTTGACCGCAAAGCGGTCAAAACTCCCTCCGACCGGCGCTTAGCGCCGGCCACCTCCCTCCAAGAGGGAGGTTATGGCCTAAGCCTTTGGGTTTCTGCCAAGCTTGAAAAAGCTCAGCGGCCCTCAATCGCGACGTAGCCCTCCATGCTTACGAGCTTCTGCCCCTCGCTGCCGAGGAGCCAGTCGTAGAGCACGCGGGTCATGGAGCCCTCCGGCTCCGCGGCGTCTATGGCGACGTAATAGGGGTTGAGGAAGGGATACTCCCCGCTGCCTATGCTGTCCGCGTCCGGCGCGACGCCGTCAATCTGCAGGAGCTTGAGGCCGTCGGCCATCTGCATGTCGTGGGCGTAGTAGTAGACGCTGTAGCCAATCGCGTTGGCGCTGTTGTCGTACTGCTTGACAGCGTCCATGAGGTCGCCCATGCTCCCGAGCATATAGCCCTCGGGCGGCTCCGCCATCTCGAGCCCGTCCATGACCAGCTTCTCCATGAGCACCTGGCTTCCGCTCTCGGCGTTGCGCTGGAAGGGGACTATCTCCAGGTCGTCTCCGCCGACCTCGCTCCAGTTCGTAATCTCGCCGGTGTATATCCCGCGCAGCTCGTCAAGCGTGAGGGAGTCGACGGGGTTATCCGCGTTGACGAGGAAGACCAGCGCGTCCATCGCGACGGGCTCCATCTCTATCTCGAAGCCGGCGGCCTCCATCTCGTCGAAGACGGCGGCGTTGGGCTCGGCGGCTATCAGCAGGTCGGCGTTCCCGGCCATGAGCTGACGGTAGCTCTCCGTGGTGCGGGAGAAGTCGATGAGGTCGGCAGCCTCGTCCTCGCTCTCGCCCAGAAGCACGGCGGCGACGGCCTGAGCCAGCGGCGCGGTGGCGGTCGAGCCGTCGAGGCGCGGGAAGTTCTCGCGCGTGAAGCTTATGACCTCGCCCTCCGGCGTCGCCCCGGGCGTGGACGAGGGCGTCTGCGAAGCTCCGCAGGCGGCCAGGGCGAAGACCATTGCGAGCGCCAGAGCGGCGCAGAAAAGCTTTCGTATCATGTGAATACCTCCTCCAAATGGATATATATCAGACGTCGCGCGAGAGGCGGATGTTCCGCGGCCGCGCCGGAAAGCGAAAACCCGCCGCTTTACGCGGCGGGTTTTCCCCTTATTCGCCGGAACCCGACCAGGCGGGGTCGTATTCCGTGCCGAAGAACTCGTGGGCGGCGGCGAGCGCGGTGACCATGTCGGCGTATATCTCGTCGGTCATGAAATCCCAGGGCGTGCCGTTATCCCAGGCGTCGATTGCGGCGTGGAGGTCGACGAGGCGGTAGTGCCAGTCGAAGTCGTTGATGCCGTAGTCGTAGAGGTCGGCCATGTATATGGGCCGGTATTCGGCGGCGCTGACGGTGGTGACGCCGCTGTCGAGGTCCTTGGTGAGCGTGAGGTTCAGTATGGCGGAGATGTCCGTATACTCGTCGTTCTGGCAGGAGAGCAGGTTACCGAGGCTGTAGCAGACGAAGCCGCGCCTCTCCGTGCCGTCCTCGAGCCGGACGCTGAGCTCCTCCATCGGCTGCGGAACACGGCAGCGCCCGCCGATTATCACGTCGGCCCCGGCGGCGACGAGGCGGCCCGCCATCTCCTCCTGGAGGGAGTCCGGCTGCGTCGAGAGCTCCGTGCCCCAGCTCATGAAGACGAAGACGGCGTCCGCGCCGGCCTCGCGCGCGGCGGCGATGTCGCCCTCGATGAGGGCGTAGTCTATATCCGTGCCGGAGCCGAGATAGTCCGTCGCGCAGATGCTCGCGGCGTACTCAAAGCCCGTGACGGGCACGGAATTGGTGTCGCAGGTGTAGGCCAGGAAGGCGACGCTGACGCCGTTTATATCGACCGTCGTGCGGTTCCCGCTCTCGTTGCGCTCGGCCTGGCTGCGGTAGGTGCCCACATGGGCGAGGCCCGCGGCGTCGAGGACGTCGAGGGTGTGGTCTATGCCGTCCTTCCAGCTGTCGGCCAGATGGCTCGTCGCCGTGTTGACGAGGTCGAAGCCCGCCGCGGCGACGGAGCTCGCTATCGCGTCCGGCGAGCGGAAGAGGGGATAGGCCGTATACTCGCTGCCCGCGCCGGGCAGGCTGGTCACCAGGGAGCAGACGGCGTAGTCCGCGCCGGAGATGAGCTCGGGCGCGACGCCGAAGATGGGCGTGTAGTCATAGCCGTCCGCCGTCAGGGCCTCGCCGTTGAGGCCGGTGTGCATGACGATGTCGCCGCCGACGGCTATCGTCGCGCTGACCGTGTTCGCCGGGGCCTCGCTCTGCTCCGGCGAGGGCGTATCCGTCGGCTCGGCCGCGGGCGCGACGGTGACCGGCGCCGTGTCCTCCGGCGTGGGCTCGGGCGCGTCCTCTCCGCCCCCGAGCGAGAGGACAAGGACAAGTATTATCGCCAGCGCCGCAATAATCCCAAGGGCTATGAGCGCCAATTTGAGTTTGCTGTTCATATACATACCTCGCTTGGTAAAGGGTCAACGCACATATTCTGCCGTGACGGCGCAGCCGGCAGGGCAGAATGTGTCATCTTTTTCTTGCCCCGACAGGGGCAAGAAAAAGGACTTGAAATCTAAGTATAATAGCTGCTCTGCGGCTATTATACCACGAATCCCGCCCGCGCGCAAGCCGCCGCGGCGTTGCAAATGCGCCCGGGGCGTGATACAATGTCCGCATGGACGAACTGAGGAAAAACGAAATATACGAGGCCCGCTGCGAGGCTTTGACGAGCGAGGCGCTCGGCGTGTTCCGCATCGGCGGCCGCGCGGTCTTCGTGCGCGGCGCGCTGCCCGGCGAGCTCTGGCGCGTCCGGATTGTGAAGACAGGGCGCACCGTCGTGTACGGCAGGGGAGAGGAGCTGCTTGAGCCCTCGGCCGAGCGGCGCGAGAGCCCCTGCCCGGCCTTCGGCCGCTGCGGCGGCTGCGCCTGCCTGCACATGAGCTATGAAGCCGAGCTCCGCTTCAAGCTCCGGAAGGTCAACGACGCCCTCCGGCGCATAGGCGGCCTCGAGCTCGAGGCCGAGGATATAATCGGCTCCGACGCCCGCTATGGCTATCGCAACAAGGCCGTCTTCGCCCTGGGCGGGTCGGCGGAAGCGCCCGTCTCCGGCTTCTTCCGCCCGCGCACGCACGAGGTCGTCGGCGTGGAGGGCTGCCTTCTGCAAAATCCGCGCGCCAACGCCCTCGCCGCCGCCGTGCGGGACTGGATGCGCGCCCGCGGCGTCGCGCCCTACGACGTGAACAGCGGCAAGGGCGCCGTCCGGCACGTGTTCGCGCGCACCGCGCGAGACGGCTCGGCGGTCTGCTGCGTGGTCAGCGCGCGCGGCTTCGGGCGGGAGACGCCCTCCCTGGTCGAGGCGCTGCGCGCCGCCTGTCCGGAGCTCGCGGGCGTCGTGCTCTGCCTGAACAAAAGCCGGTGCAACACCGTCCTCGCCGGGGAGTTCAGGACGCTCTGGGGCCGCGCGGAGCTTTGCGACACGCTCTGCGGCAGCGAGTTTGAGATTGCGCCGCAGGCCTTTTACCAGGTCAATCCGCCGCAGGCCGAGCGGCTTTACGCCATTGCGCTGGATTTCGCCCTGCCCGAGCCGGGCGGCGGGGTCTTCGAGCTCTACTGCGGCGCGGGCACTATAAGCCTGAGCCTCGCGCGCAGGGCGAAGCGCGTCGTCGCCGCTGAGATAGTGCCCGAGGCGGTTGAGAACGCGCGGGCGAACGCGCGCCGCAACGGCGTTGAAAACGTCGAGTTCATCTGCGCCGACGCCGCCGAGGCCGCCGCGCGCTATGAGCGGGCGGGCAAGCGGCCGGACGCCGTCGTCGTCGACCCGCCGCGCAAGGGCATGAGCGAGGAGGCGCTCGACCGCTGCGCCGCCATGCGCCCGGAGCGGATAGTTTACGTCTCCTGCGACTGCGCCACCCTGGCCCGCGACGCCAAACGCCTCGCCGCCAAAGGCTACAAAGCCCAACGCGCCCGCTGCGTAGACATGTTCCCCGGCACAGGGCATGTCGAGACGGTGATGCTCTTCCTGAGGGAAGAATAATAAGGCCCCGACGCCATGTTTTGGTCGGAGTCAAAGCGAAAGCCTCCCGGTGTTTGCCGGGAGGCTTGTGGTTATATGGCTTTGCCGATAAGCGCGGCCTCGGCGTTGGCGAGGGCGGCGATTACGCTCCGGCGCGTGACGATACCGCAGAAGCAGCCGCGGTCGTCGACTATCGGTACGAAGTTCTGCTGCAAAACCGCATCGATGACCTCGTCGTCGTCGGCGACGATACCGAGCGGCGGGCAGAAATCACGCCTCACCAGCTCGCCTATGCGATACCGCTCCTGCGGCTTCATCGTGTTGTGTGATAAGCTAATATCCCGCCGTCCCGGATATGCGGGCTGGGCAGTCGCCACAACGGCAGGCAACGCCGTAGCCGTTCCCGCTGCCGTTGCCCTGGCAGACCCGGCGCTGAAAGCCGTAGCTGCCACAGCCACAGTACAGGTTGCGGCCTCGGTAGTTGTTACAAGCCTGCTCGTGCCGTTTATAACCAGTTGGTGGGCAAAAAAATTCGGCTGTCCCAAGTTCCCCAAAGAGGGGCAGATATTCAAGGGATAAAATCCCTTCAGCTTCTTCAA
>DVJK01000200.1 GCA_018716795.1 Candidatus Scatomorpha merdipullorum
GAAAACGGCGTGCTCCTCCTGCGCACCGACCGCGACGGGGATATCCTCCTCCACTCCGACGGCGCGGAGATAAGGCGCATAAACGCGGCGTAAACCGCCGGAAAAATGAAGGCCCGCCGGACCGATAGGTCTGGCGGGCCTTTCGTTTTGTCAAAGCCTCGCTTAAGTTTCACGCCCTCAGGCGCGAAATAATTGGCATCGAATTCGAATGTAAGGTGAATTCGTGCCGAATTCGCCGTTTTTCGGGCAAGCTTTGCCCGTCCGAAAACTCCTCTCGCTTCGCGGCCGGGCGGGAGACCCTGTCGGCACTGAAATGGCGTCGAGCCATTTCAGGCCGGTACTATTATCGTTTTCCCTTGTCGTAGGGGATGCCCTCCGCCTTGGGAGCACGGGAGCTCTTGGAGGTGAAGGCGAGGACGATGAGGGTGATGATATAGGGCAGCATCCGGTAGAAGTGGGCGGGCAGGCCCAGCTCGGAGAAGATGAAGACGCCGCCGATGTTGATGCTCGAATAGCTGGACGCGATGCACTTGAAGAGGCCGAAGAGCAGCGAGGCCCCGGCTATGTTCAGCGGCTTCCAGTTGCCGAATATCATGACCGCGAGGGCGAGGAAGCCGTAGCCCGCGACGTCGCCCGTGGACATGCAGTTCGAGGTGGTCAGCGCGTAGACAAAGCCGCCCATGCCGGCCAGCGCGCCGGAGATGGTCGTGCCGGCGTAGCGCATCTTGTACACGTTGATGCCCAGCGAGTCCGCGGCCTGGGGATTTTCGCCGCAGGCGCGCAGGCGGAGGCCGAAGCGCGTCTTATAGAGGATGATGCTGAGGATAACGAAGAGCAGGATGCAGACATAGGTCGCAAGGTAGGTCTTGTCCACGAAGGTGGAGCCGAGGAAGCCCATCTGCTCCGTGCGGCCATAGCCGAACATGGCCTTTTTAATCATGAACCAGCTCGGCCCGTCGCCGCTGGACATCTGGAGCGTGTTCTGATTGGCGATGATGCGGATGAGGAAGAGCACCAGCGCGGGAGCCATGAGGTTCAAAGCCGTGCCGCCTATCGTCTGGTCGGCGCGCAGGTTGACCGAGGCGAAGCTCAAAAGCAGCGAGAATATCGCGCCCATGACGGCCGCGGCCAGCATGGCCAGGAGCTCGAGGCCCTGGAGCGTGAGATAGTCGCCCGCGGCATAGGCCTCCATGAAGACGTCCGCCTGCTGCACGACGTTCACGAAGAGCACGCCGACAAAGGCGCCGAATATCATGATGCCTTCAAGGGCCAGGTTGATGATGCCGCTGCGCTCGGCGAAGACGCCGGCGAGCGCGACAATCATGAGCGGTATGGCGTAGATAAGCGTCTGCTGAATGAGGAACGTCATTTCGCCTCGCCTCCCTTCTCAGCCTCGGCGTACTCTTTAGGGGCGTCCTCCTTCGGCGTCTCCGCCTCCGGCTCCGGCGGAGCCGTCTCCGCCGCCGGGGCGTCCTTGGCCTTTTTGCGCTTTTTCCTGCCGGAGATGAGCATCTTTATGACCAGCGAGAAGGCGCTCAGGTACACGATGGTGGCGATGACGACGTCGGTGATATACTCGTTGAAGGGCGTCAGCGCGGTGAGCTGCGTGCCCGCGACGTCGAGCATGGACATGAATATGCCGGTGAATATGACGCCTATCGGGTTGCAGGCCGCGAGCAGGGCGACGGGGATGCCGTTGAAGCCCGTGTCGGGCAGGGCCTGATAGGTCTGCCAGGCGAACTCGGTGTTGCCGGAGAGGTAGTAGAGCGCAGCGCCGCCGGCGGAGAGCGCGCCCGCTATCGCCATGGAGAGGACGATGTTGCGCTTGTCCTTGATGCCCGCGTAGCGCGCGGCGTGGCGGTTGGAGCCGCAGGCCTTGAGCTGATAGCCCAGCGTCGTCTTCGTCATGAGGATGTACATGAGTATCGCGATGACAATCGCGATTATAATTCCGCCGTTGACCTGCGAGCCGGGGAAGATTGCGTCAAGGCCCAGCTTGCCGGTGGCGACGTCGTTGAAGGTCGTCTTGTAGATATAGCCGCTCTTGGTGCTCTCGACGACGTTTTTGAAATTGCTGGCTTCAAAGGCCCAGGTGACGACGTTGGCGGCAATCCAGTTCGTCATGATGCTGGCCAGCACCTCGTTTATGTTGAGGTAGGCCTTTACGAGGCCGGGGATTGCGCCCCAGACCGCGCCCGCGGCCATGCCGCCGAGGAAGGCGATTATCCAGATTATCACCGGAGGCACGACCTCGCTCGGTATGCCCAGGGCGAGCATCAGGCTCGCCATCGTGCCCATCAGGTACTGGCCGGGCGCGCCGATGTTGAAGAGGCCCGTCTTATACGCCACCGCGACGGAGAGGCCCGTCATGATAAGCGGGGTGGCGCGGAAGAGCATGTTGCCTATGCTCGTCGGGTTGAAGCCGAAGCTGAGGTTCGCCGAGGCGTCGCGCCCCGTGGAGAAGATGCCGAACACGACGAGGCGGATACCGTCCCAGGTGCTGCTCGGGGAGATGTTGCTGCTCGCCAGTCCGACTATGAGGACGACTATGCCGCCGACGGCGAGGCCGATGATAATCGAGAGTATGGAGGCGAGGACGGTACGCGTGCCGTCCTTACGGTAGATTTCGCCGAGACGCTCTTTCATGCCGTGGCCTCCTTCCCCTGGCGCTTGGCGCCCGCCATGTAGAGGCCGAGCTCCTGCGCGGTGGTGGTCTTCGGATCTAGCTCGCCGACAATCTCGCCCTCGTACATGACGAGGATGCGGTCGGAGAGGCTCATGACCTCCTCGAGCTCGAGCGAGACGAGCAGAACCGCCTGCCCCGCGTCGCGCTCGGCGACGAGCTGCTTGTGTATATACTCAATGGCGCCGACGTCGAGGCCGCGCGTGGGCTGCACGGCGACGACGAGGGGCTTCTTGCGGTCGAGCTCGCGGGCGATTATCGCCTTCTGCTGGTTGCCGCCAGACATGCTGCGCGCGACGGTGACCGGGCCCTGGCCGGAGCGGACGTCGTATTCCTCTATAAGCCGCTCGGCGTACTTGCGGACCTCGCCGTTATTTATGATGCCCAGATGTTCGAAGGGCGGCTCTCGGAAGCGCTGCAGCACCATGTTCTGCTCGAGCGTGAAGTCGAGGATAAGGCCGTGCTTGTGCCTGTCCTCGGGTATGTGGCTCATGTTCTCGCCGCGCTTTTTGATGTTCGCGTGGGTGATGTCATGCCCGCAGAGCTTTATGCTCCCGCCGGAGACCTTGTCGAGGCCGGTGAG
>DVJK01000201.1 GCA_018716795.1 Candidatus Scatomorpha merdipullorum
TATCGAAGGCAGAGTGCGCCGCCCTGCTCGCCCGGTACGAAAGCTATGGCATCCGCGATCGCGCGCGGCTCACGGATTTCCTCGCCTGCGGCGCGGGGAGCGAGGGCGAGGCCTTCATCCTCGACGTAAGCCAGCGAGAACGCCCGAAGGGCTCGCACCGCATGGAGGACTGGGACGTCTTCGACGGGGCGTACCTCGCCGCCGTTGAAAAGCAGCCCGGCGGCGGGCGCGAGCTGCGGTTCAAAACCGCCGTGAGCGGCGTGGATGAGCTCACGCAGTTTCCGTATTACAAGCCTGACGGCGCTTTGAGCTATGAGCGCCGCGCCGAGGGCGTCGACGGCGTGAGCTATGCGGACGGGCAAATATGGCTCTCCCTTCGCATCATGCCCTTCGGCGCTTACTATGATTTGGACGAGAACGCGCCCGAGCCCGGCGCGGCATACTGGCTCCTGCTCGGCCTGGACGAGGGCGGCATAGTCTACGCCGAGCGCATAAACGGCGAGCTCAAAACCGACGAGAACGGCAGATACCCGCTCGGCGAAAACACACTGCGCTATCACGAGCGGATAGGATTTTGAAAGGAGGCGGCGCCATGAAAGGCCGCGCAATTGCGTTTTTGCTCATATTCGCGCTTATCTGCGGCGCTTTCGGCTTCATGAGCGCGGATTTGTCCGCGAGCGCGAGGGACTACGCCCTCGAGGGCGAGCTCCTGGCCGGCTCGCGCGAGGCCGCCGAGGGCATAGCTCTCGAGTATGCTCAGTGGCTGCACGGCTGCCTGGTCTGGCGCACGGCCTATGACCTCGGAAGCGGCGGGCAGACGCTCGATTTTTCCTGGCGGTCCTCCCTCGAGGAGCCGGAGACGAGGCCCTTTGAGCTGGAGGCGGAGGACGTCTTCGACCGCTTCGCAGTCGGCCCCGGGTCTGAGTACAGCCCCGCCATCGCCGGGCTTGTCGACGGCTTTCTTGAGAGCGGGAAGCTCTCGGAGGAGTATGTCCTCAACGACTATGTCGACTGCGTGCCCGTCGTCTTCAGGCTGCTCGTGCCGGACGAAGGCGGCGGGGCCTGGGTGAGGACGCAGCGCTCGCTCAGCGAGCTCTTTTTCGTGCCCCTGCCCGAGAACGTCCGGGTGCGGTTCGAGAGGGACGAGGGCAGCAGCTTCTACGACTACAAATACGCGGGCAGCGGCTTAACCGCGCGCGCTTCCAGCGTGGAGGCGGCGGGCTATATCTACTTCACCTTCTCCGTCCGCGAGAGCCTGAGCGGGGAAAACGAGCTCCGCTTTGAGGGCGGGCCGCTGCTCGACGGCTCGCATCTGCCCGGCGGCGGATGGGGCCTCTGGCGCGTGAAGCTCGAGGGCGAGGGACTCGCGCTTGAAAGCCTCGAGCAGGTGCTCAGCCTCGGCACGGACTGGCAGGACGCCGTCCTCGCCCTCGACGGCGAACGGCCCCTGCTCCTGACGCTTGCGGACGGGCGCGTCACGCTTCGCGCGCTGGACGCCGAAAGCGGCGCGGTCACGGACGAGTTCACGCTCTTCGAGGGCTTTGAGCCGAGCTGGTACGGCCTCGCGGAGCTCGAGGTGCAGAGCTTCCCCGAGGGCATAGCCGTCGCCGACAGGGACGGGGCGGCCGCCACGCTTTTGCGCTCGGGCGAGGGCTATACCGGCCTCCGGCTCTGGGACTCGCAGGCGGAATATGACGAGCGCAGCCGCCTGCTCGGCCTCGGCCCGGAGGGCAGCTTTTACGCCTACGAGCGCCAATACCGCCTCTTCGGCGAGCGGCTGGCCGTGCTCGAGCCGACGGATATCTATTCCGGCTCGAACAAGCAGGCGGAGGGCCTCCTGATGCTCTACGTCTACGATCCGGAAGACGGGCTTATATTCGCCGAGCGCCTGAGCTCGCCGCTCTCAGGCGTCTCGCAGTACGTCGGTTCCGAAACCGCCCTCGTGCCGGCGGAGCAAAGGAGCACGAAATGAAGGGCCGCGCAGTCGCATTTTTCCTCATATTCGCCCTCTCCCTGGGCTTTTTCTGCGCGGGCGGCGGCCTGCTCTGGGCGCGCAGGAACGGCCTCGCCCTCTCCGGCGAGCTCGCGCTCGGCGAGCGCGGCGGGGCCGAGGGCGCGAAGCTCGCTCTGCGCGCCGCGCTCGAGGGCCATCTCGTCTGGGACGCGGAGTACTCTCCCGCGACGGGCTCGACCGAGTCCGCCGCGCGCTGGCAGCTTGCCCGCGAGGACCTTTACGAGCCGGACAATTCGCCGACGCTCAGCCTCGCCTCCATGAGCTATGTGTGCTCCTGGGCCGGCTCGCTTCCCGAGAGCCTCGCCGGCGCGTCGGACGATCCCGCCAACGGGCGCTTCCTCTCCTACTGGCTGGAGCCGGCGTATCAGCGCTTCCTCGCCGACGCCCGCGCGGGCGGCCTTCGGGACCGCGAGTATCCCCTCGGCGACTTCTCGGACCGCGTGCCGCTGGGCGCCTACGCAAGCGGCGGTGTCTCCGGCGCGGAGGACCTGGCGGAGCGCTTCCGCCTCCCGGCGGAGGGCCTGACGCTGCGCGTGGACTGCGCCCAGAACCCGGCGAACGATACGATTCAGCTGAATTTTTCCATACCGGGCCTCGAGGAGCACTGCGCGAGCGTCTACGCGCCCTCGGGCTGGCTCTATTTCAGCTTCGACATGCGCTCTGAGGGCGAGCGGCTTTCCGGCGAGCTTCTGCCGGGCGGCGGCTGGGGCGTCTGGCGCGTCAGGTGTACGCCCGAGGGCGGCGCGGACACCTCGTCGGAGCGCTGGTGGATGAGCGAGGACATAGATTATACCTGCGAGCCCGACACGCTCGAGCGCGTCTGCGCCTTCTCCGGGGACTGGGAGCTGCACGCCCTGCGCCTGAGCGGCGACGGCGGGCGCGTCCTGCTCACGGGCGTCAGGGACGGCGCGCTCAGCCTGCGCGCGCTCGACGCCGTAACCGGCGAAACGCTGCAAGACCTCCCGCTCGGCGTCGAGGGCGGCTATGTCGAGGGCATATACGACGGCGAGGGCTGGGCCGTCTTCCAAATCTACGCCGGCAGGGAGGCCAGCCTGCTCTGCTGCGGCGAGGACGCCGGGCGCTATACCCCGCGCATGACGGCGCCCCTCGCCCTGCCCGAGCGGCCCGAGAGCCTGCGCGAGCTGCCGGAGGACTATTTCAGCTGGGCCGTCACCGACGCGCGCTTCGACGGCGAGCGCCTCTACGTGCTGTACGAAATAAGCTGCGCGCCCGACTGGGGCAGCTCGCTTTGGTACGTCCTCTCCGTCTTCGACGAGGGCGGCGCGGTCTACACCGAATGGCTCCCCGCCCTCCCCTTCGCCTCCCTCTGGTCGCTGAAGGCGGAATAACCCGCCCGGGACAAAGGTGCGCGGGCTGTGCCCGCGGGATTGGATACGTTGGGTGGTGGCCGCGAGGCGGACGCACCGTGGTAAACACGGGTGCGGTTGGGCACGCTGAACGGATGCGTCTAACGCAGCCCGGCGGTCACGCAACCGCGGGGCGTCGAGGACGCCGCCCCTTACGGGCGACAGCGAAACGAACGTTGAAGCATGGAACGTAACGGGTGCCGTCAAACTGTACCTTACGGCTCCGCTGAAACGTACCCTCTAGCACAACCCGTAGGGGGCGGCGTCCCCGACGCCCCTTCCGCCGGATGACGGACAGCATGGGTTCGTTGCTGAACGTTTCACCTCGCGCCGTAGG
>DVJK01000019.1 GCA_018716795.1 Candidatus Scatomorpha merdipullorum
CATTTTACGTTACCTCTCTTTGCTATTGTCAAATTCGCTGTGAGATAGTAAGATACACACATACATATACATTCTATCCCTTTGCCGCCCAAAACGCAAGAGCTTTATCGAGGTGAGCGCATGAAAATCGCGGGTATAGTCGCGGAGTACAACCCCTTCCACAACGGCCACGAGGCGCATATTGAGGCCACGCGCGCCGCGCTGGGCGCGGATACGGGCATAATCTGCTGCATGTCCGGCGACTTCGTGCAGCGCGGCGAGGCGGCGCAGTGGTCGAAATTCGCCCGGGCCGAGGCCGCCGCGCGCTGCGGCGCCGACCTGGTCTTCGAGCTGCCGGCGCCCTGGTCGCTCTCGAGCGCGGAGGGCTTCGCGCGAGGGGCCGTCGGCCTCCTGGACGCCCTGGGCGTCGTGGATTACCTGAGCTTCGGCTCCGAGAGCAAGAGCGTCGAACCCCTCGAGCGCGCGGCCGAGGCGCTGCTCGACCCCGCCGTGGACGCGGCGATAAAGGCCGAGCTCGCCACCGGCGAGAGCTACGCCGCCGTGCGCGAGCGCGTGCTCGAGCGCTTTATCGGCCCGGACGCGAGGGTTGTCGAGACGCCGAACAACATCCTCGCCGTGGAGTATATCAAGGCCCTGTACGAGGAGCGCTCGCGCATAAGGCCCCTGGCCGTGGAGAGGACGGGCGCTGACCACGACCGGCCCGGCACGGGCCGCATACGCTCCGCGGCCGAGATACGGACGCTCACCGCCGCGGGAAAGCCCGTCGCGCCCTTCATGCCCCGCGCCGCCAACGCCGTGCTCGAGCGCGAGAGGCAGCAGGGGAGGGGCCCCGTGTTCATGCGCTCGCTCGAGAGCGCGCTGCTGAGCCGGCTGCGCATGCTCACGCTCGCCGACTTCGCCGCCCTGCCCGACGCGAGCGAGGGGCTTGAAAACCGCCTGCTCGCCGCCATGGAGGAGCCGACGCTTGACGGCGTCCTCGCCGCGGCCAAGAGCAAGCGCTACGCCCTCTCCCGCCTGCGCCGCATGTGCATGTGCGCCTGCCTGGGCATAAGGGCCGGGATGAACGAGCTCGCCCCGCCCTACGCCCGCCTCCTCGCCGTCGGCGGGCGGGGCCGCGAGCTGCTCCGCATGATAGAAGGCCGCTCGCGCGTGCCGGTCATAACCAAGAGCGCCGCGGGCCGGAAGCTCCCGCGCGAGGCGCGCGAGGTCTTCGAGCTGAACGCCGCCGCGCGCGACCTCTTCGTCCTCGGCTGCCCGACCCAGGCCGAGCGCCGCGGCGGCTCCGACTGGCGCGCAAGCCCCGCGATAATCGCGCCCGAGGACGGCCTCCGGCGCTGAAAACGGGGCGTCTCGGCGCTTTTACACAACAAAGCGTCAAAAAGTTATCAACAATTTTCACTGGATAAAGCGATAAATAACTTGCAATCCGGCGGAAGATGAGGTATAATTTAGCGCAAGGCTGAGAAATACATTTGTCCGCCCTGCGCGGACAGTTCGGCCAAGCTATATAGGAGGAATCAAAATGAAGAAGTTTCTTGCACTGCTTCTCGCGCTCGTAATGGTGTTCGCCCTCGCCGCCTGCGGCGAGCCCGCCGGCGAAGAGACCACTCCCGCGGGCGAGGAGACCACTCCCGCCGGGGAGGAGACCGCCCCTGCCGGCGATATGCCCACCGTCAAGATAGGCGTCTTTGAGCCCCTGACCGGCGACTCCGGCGCCGGCGGCAAGCAGGAGATGCTCGGCATGCAGTATGCCCACTCCCTGCAGCCCACCGTCATGATTGGCGACACTGAGTACGCCGTCGAGCTCGTCCCGGCCGACAACGCCTCCGACTCTTCCAAGGCCCCGACCGCGGCCAGCACCCTGGTCTCCGAGGGCGTCAGCATCGTGCTCGGCACCTACGGCTCTTCCAGCGCCATCGCCGCCGGCCCGATATTCGAGCAGGCCCAGATCCCGGCCATCGGCGTCACCTGCACCAACCCGCAGGTCACCGTCGGCAACGAGTTCTACTTCCGCACCTGCTTCATCGACCCCTTCCAGGGCACCGTCCTCGCCAACTACGCCTCTGAGCAGCTCGGCGCCACGAAGGTATACACCCTCGGCGAGGCCGGCAACGACTACGACACCGGCGTCATCAACTACTTCACCGAGGCCTTCGAGGGCCTGGGCGGCACCACCGTGGCCGACACCTTCCAGACCAACAACTCCGACTTCACCTCTTACCTGAACAAGGCCGTCAGCGAGGGCGTCGACGCCATCCTGACCCCTGTCTCCATCGCCTACTCCACCCAGATCATGGCCCAGGCCAAGGCGATGAACCTCGAGATACCCATCCTCGGCTCCGACACGCTGGACAACAACACCGTCCTTGAGGCCACCCAGGGCAGCAGCATCCAGCTCATCGTCACCACCTTCTACAACGAGGGCGGCGACCCCGAGTTCGACGCGAACTTCAAGGAGTGGATTAACTCCGACCCCGAGAACCTCACCAACAACGGCGGCAACGACATGATAGCGGCCGTCTCCGTCATGGGCTTCGACGCCTACAACGTCGCCCTTGAGGCCCTCAAGCTCGCCGGCAGCACCGACTCCGTCGCCGTCAAGGACGCGCTCTGGGATGTCGACTACGAGGGCATCACCGGCCACATCACCTTCGGTGAGAACGGCGACGCCGTCCGCGACCTCGCCTACATAAAGATTGCCGACACCGCCAACAACACCTGGACCAACGGCGGCACCCAGACCGTCGCCGAGTGAGCTTTCCAAGCGGCAAATAACGTTTAACCTTGCTTTGGCGGGGGCTTCGGCCCCCGCCAAACAGTGTCAAAGAAAGACGTGGGCTGTCTCGCAAGGGAATAAGCGAAGGCTTTTTCTTTGCGAGGCAGTCTACAACGAAAGGAAGAGAGATTCGTGCAATTTGCTGTGTCCATCCTGCTGTCGGGCATATCCGTGGGCGGACAGTACGCGCTTATCGCCATAGGCTACACCATGGTCTACGGCATACTGCGCCTCATAAACTTCGCTCACGGCGACGTGTTCATGGTGGCGGGGCTCGTGCTCGTATACATGTCGGCGAGTATGCCGCTGTACATATCCATACCGCTGATGATAGTGTTCATCGTGGCGCTCGGCTTCTGCATAGAGCGCGTGGCCTATAAGCCGCTGCGCAGCGCGCCGCGCATGTCCGTCATGATAAGCGCGATAGGCGTCAGCTTCCTCATTCAGAACTTCGCGACCTACTACACCGGCGGCCTGCCGCAGACCTATCCGTCCCTGCCCTTCCTCTCGGACACCGTGACGATATACGGAACGAGCGTGCGCTGGGCGGTCATCATAACTCCCTTCCTGGTCGTGGCCCTGATTGTCGCGCTGACCGTCCTAATAAACAAGACGAAGATTGGCCTTGCGATGCGCGCGGCGGCGAGGGATTTCGAGACCTGCCAGCTCATGGGCATCAGGATTAACTCTGTCATAAGCTTCACCTTTATAATAGGCAGCGCGCTCGCCGCCATCGGCAGCCTGCTGTACTTCACGAACTATCAGAGCATCGTCCCGCTCTCCGGCGCAATGCCCGGCCTCAAGGCCTTCGTCGCGGCGGTCTTCGGCGGCATCGGCTCCATACCCGGCGCGGTTATCGGCGCCTTCATCATCGGCATCTGCGAGAACATCGTCAAGGGCACCAGCCTCTCCATCTTCTCCGACGCCTTCACATTTGTCCTGCTCATCGTGATACTGGTGGTCAAGCCCACCGGCCTCTTCGGTGAGAAGGCCACCGACAAGGTCTGAGGAGGTGCCGCATGTCTGCTGTTACGCTTGAAAAGAAGACCAAAAAGGGCTCCTTCCTCGCCCTCATCGGGGTGCTGGTCGTCCTCGGCCTGACGATAGTGCTCGAGAACACCCTCGACCCCAACGCCAACATCATAGTCTTCACCGCCCTCAAGAAGGGCGCGGTGTACGCCCTCGTGGCCGTCAGCATGAACCTTCTCAACGGCTTTACGGGCCTCTTCTCCCTCGGCCAGGCCGGCTTCATGCTCCTCGGCGGCTATGCCTACGCGATATTCACCATCCCGAGCGATATGCGGGAGAGCGTGTACTACCTCTTTGACGGCTCTGCGATAAACTTCTCCTTCCCCGAGTTCTTCACGAACCTCTTCGGCGGAGGCGGCGTCGGCGGCGCCGTGGGCATGGTGCTCGGCGTGCTTATCGCCATCATAATCGCGGGCCTCGTGGCGGCCTTCGTCGCCTGGCTCATAGGCCTGCCCGTCCTCAAGCTCAAGAGCGACTATCTCGCCATCGCGACCCTCGGCTTCGCGGAGATTATCCGCGCGGTGTTCCAGTGGAACAACCTCGGCCGCATCACGAACGGCGCTAACGCGCTCAAGAACTTCCCCACCTTCACGAACTTCAACATCACGAACGCCGACGGGCAGATTGTGCTGCGGCTTTCGACCTTCGCCTGCTTCGCGATTGCGGCGCTGTGCATCTGGCTCATCGTCCTGCTCATAAACTCCAGCTACGGCAGGGCGTTCAAGGCGATACGCGAGGACGAGATTGCGGCCGAGGCCATGGGCATCAACCTCGCCAAGCACAAGCGCATGAGCTTCATCATAAGCTCCTTCTTCGCCGGCGTCGGCGGCGCTCTGCTCGCCATGTTCATGAACCAGGTGCAGGCCAAGACCTTCACCTCCACCATGACCTACGAGATACTGCTCATCGTCGTCCTCGGCGGCATCGGCTCCGTCTCCGGCAGCACCATCGCGGCCTTCCTCTACGTGCTCTGCAGCGAGTGGTGGCTGCGCTTCCTCGACGTGCCCGCGGTCTTCAAGAGCACCGGGCGCTACTGGACCTTCATCGCCGTCCTCGCCGTCGCGGCCGTGCTCATAACCCTCCTGCTCGTCTGGCGGAGGAGGAAGGGCGGCGCGAAGAAGCCAAAGGAGCTCTGGTCGGCCTTCCTGCCAGGCGCGGTCATCCTGGCCTACGACATCTATTATCTCAGCACGGGCAGCACGGACGTGCCCTTCCTCAACTCCGGCTTCCGCATGGTCGTCTTCAGCGTCATCATCATGGTCGTCGTGCTGTTCTTCCGCCGCGGCCTCTTCGGCGACAGGGAGCTGCCCCATGTGCTCCGTCAGATAGGCGCCTTCTTCAAGCGCCTCGCCTCCGGAGGCAAAAAGACCGCCGCGGCTGCCGCGGCGAAGGGAAAGGAGGACGGCGCCAATGAGTGAGAACGTCCTGCGCATGGAGAACGTCACCATGCAGTTCGGCGGCGTCGTCGCCGTCAACAACCTCTCGATAGAGGTAAATAAGGGCGAGATTGTCGCCCTCATAGGCCCCAACGGCGCAGGCAAGACGACGGCCTTCAACTGCGTGACCGGCGTCTACCAGCCCACCAACGGGCGCATAGAGTTCCTGGGCGAGACTATTGTCCGCAACCACCCGCAGGGGAAGATGGCCAAGGAATACCTCGGCGAGCACGGCACGCTCTACACCTCCGCATACAAGGGCGAGGACGACCCCGCCGCCCTCGAGGCCATAGCCGCCGAGAGCGACGAGGCCAAAAAGGCCGCGCTCAAGTCTGAGTTCGACAAGGCCGCGGCGCAGCGCGTCGCCGACGCCAAGGCCGCGGACCCCGACGCCCTCACGAACAGGGTTGTCGCGCCGACGCCGGACAAGATAACCCAGCTCGGCATCGCGCGCACCTTCCAGAACATCCGCCTCTTCTCCGCGCTGAGCGTGCTGGACAACGTGCTCATAGCGAAGCACATGCGCGCGAAGCAGAACGTCTTCTCCGCCACGCTGCGCCTCAACGCCAGGGAGGAGAAGCGCATGAGGGAGGAGTCCATGGAGCTCCTCGCCGAGCAGGGCCTCGACCACCTCAAAAACGAGGTCGCGGGCTCGCTGCCCTACGGCATCCAGCGCCGGCTTGAGATTGCCCGCGCCCTTGCGACAAGCCCGAAGCTGCTGCTGCTCGACGAGCCGGCGGCCGGCATGAACCCGCAGGAGACGCAGGAGCTCGGCGAATACATCGTCGAGATAAAGAAGAACCACGACCTCACGATACTCATGATAGAGCACCACATGGACCTCGTCATGCAGTTTTCCGACCGCATCTACGTCATTGACTTCGGCAAGCTTATCTCCGCCGGTACGCCCGACGTGGTCAAGGCGGACAGGAGGGTCATAGACGCGTACTTGGGGGTGGTCGAATGAGCGACGTAATTCTGAGCATAAAGGATCTCAAGGTCAAATACGGCGGCATAGAGGCCGTCAAGGGCATCTCCTTCGACGTACACGAGGGCGAGATAGTGACGCTTATCGGCGCGAACGGCGCGGGCAAGAGCTCCACCCTGCGCACGATAGCCGGCCTTGTCAAGCCCGCGGGCGGCTCCATAAGCTTCAAGGGCGAGGCCATAACCGGCATGGACCCGACGGAGATAGTCAAGCGCGGCATAACCCTCGTCCCCGAGGGCCGGCGGATTTTCGCCGACCTCACGGTGCTTGAGAACCTGCGCATAGGCGCGTACCTCCGGCACGACTCCCTCAAGGAGGACATCGAGTGGGTGTACAGCCTCTTCCCGCGCCTCAAGGAGCGCTCCTGGCAGGCGGGCGGCACGCTCTCCGGCGGCGAGCAGCAGATGCTCGCGGTCGGCCGCGCGCTCATGAGCCGGCCCAAGCTCATCATGATGGACGAGCCGAGCCTCGGCCTCGCGCCGATAATCGTCCGCGGCATCTTCGAGATAATCCGCGAGATAAATAAGCGCGGCACGACCATACTGCTCATAGAGCAGAACGCCAACATGGCCCTCCAGACCGCCGACAGCGGCTACGTCCTCGAGACCGGCCGCATCACCCTCTCCGGCACCGGCGAGGAGCTTCTCAAGAACGAAGCCGTCCAGGCGGCATACCTCGGAACATAACCGGCCGAAACGGCCGGACAGCAAAAGGACCGGTCCGCCGACCGGTCCTTTTTGCACGCCCAACGCCTGTTGCTCGCTGACACCTACCAAATCCATCGTATGGGAGGGCTTCCA